>JAENWI010000022.1 GCA_016650115.1 Peptostreptococcaceae bacterium
AACTGCAATCCACCAGTTCCCTTTTAATGCCATTAAAGCAAGGGCTCTAATATTTTTGCTGCTTTCATTTATTCTCAAATTGTTCATAATTTACCGACTTTCCTTTTGTTTGAAATATCTAAAACAATTATATCCTATTTTAACTATTCATTCAATAAAAAGGGCAGTCAAATTTGATTGACTGCCCTTTTTATATATTTTTTTAAAAAAGATTAGCAAATATCTCTCTAATTTCCTCATCTGCAAGAGGAACATAATTATTTCCCAAAAGTCTTTGCTGATTAGCAACAGTACTCTTTGTAAATTCATCTATCTGGGATTCAACCATGCCATATTCTCTTAAAGGCTTTTTAATGATTAATTTATTCAAGAACTTTTCAAGTTCATCATAAACTTCTGGTCCATCAGTACATCCAAGAATATCAGCAAATATTTTGTTTGCTTTCATTATTTTACCAGTTGGGTTCTTTCTCATGTACATTTTAAACACTTCAGTAAAGAACTGATAGTTTGCTTCTCCATGAGCAACATGGAAAGCGCCTCCGATTGAATATGAAATTGCATGAACAGCTCCAACTCCTGCATTTCCAAAGGCAATACCAGCATAATTGGAGGCTAAAACAAATTCCTTAAGGTGTTTAAATCTTTCATCTTCACCCTTCGCAACAATTTCTTTGTATCCAGCCATAATCATTTGGATAGCTTGTAATGAGTACATTTCAGTAAATGGAGATGCTTTTGGTGATAAGTATGCCTCAATTGCATGTATTAATGCATCAACAGAGCTCGTTACAAAAAACTTATAAGGCAGACCCTTAATTGTTTCTGGCACAAGTACTGCAATATCTGCATAAGTTTCATCAACAGCAATTCCTTTTTTTGTATGAAGTGATTTCAATTCTGCAATTGCAACATTTGTTACTTCACTTCCTGTTCCGCAGGTTGTAGGAACTACTAACAATTTTTTTATTTTTACAGGTACAACTACTCCAGTGAAAAGATCAATTGATTTTTCGGGAACATCAAGTGCAAGAATTTTACAAATATCAACAATAGTTCCTCCCCCAAATGCTACAATTCTGTCAAATTCATATTTTTTCATTTCTGCTGCCATTGCATCTATCATTTCATCTGATGGCTCTCCAGCCCCAAACTTTTCCTGGTATATTACATTTGTATCAATTCCAAGCGGTTTAACATAAGGTGTATACATCCATTCATTTGTGACTAATAAGTCATTCTTGCCAATTTTAAATTCCTCATTAAATTCTTTAAATGTGTCAAAATAAAATATTTTAGGTACAACTCTTAATGCTTGCATATGATGCCTCTCTCTCTCTCGCTCTTTCTATTTATTAAAATTTAGCATTAAATCTTTTTTCAAATTCATCTTTAAGTTCTTCTCTAAAATCCGGGTGAGCTATATTTACTAAAGCCCTGGCCCGTTGTTTTAAGGATTTACCCTTCATTTCAGCAATTCCGTATTCTGTTACAATATAATCAACATCATTTCTTGAAGTTGTAACAGCCGCGCCCTTATCAATGTAAGGCGTAATTTTTGAAATCATTGTTCCATCTTTTTTCTTTGCAACAGAAGGCATAGCTATAATTGCTTTTCCTTTGCCATCAAGTGACATGGCAGCACCTCTTACAAAGTCAACCTGCCCGCCTACACCGGAAAATTGTCTTATTCCAATACTGTCTGAAACAACTTGCCCCATAAAATCAACTGCCATACAAGCATTAATACATACCAGATTTGTGCATTGAGCCACAATACATGGATGATTTACATAATCAACCGGTCGAAGTTCTACCATTGGGTTTTTTTCAGCAAAATCATAAAGCCTTTTTGTACCCATAAGGAACGTAATCATCATTTTATTTGGATCGAGACCCTTCTTTGAGCAGTTAATAACGCCAGCCTCAAAAAGATCAACAACTCCGTCTGAAATCATTTCGGAATGGATACCAAGATCTTTTTTGCCTTTTAATGAATGTAAAACTGCATCAGGTATGGCACCAATTCCAAGCTGAAGAGTTGAACCATCCTCTATCAAAGTAGCGCAGTTTCTTCCGATTGCTTCTTCAATCTCACCTATTTTAGGCAGCCCTAACTCAGGAAGCGGATGCGAAGTCAAAACGAACTTATCAATTTTACTCACATGAATGAATGTGTCTCCGTAGACAACTGGAACCTGGTCGTTTATTTCAGCTAAAACAATTTTTGCTGATTTCATCCCTTGCATGGAATAGTCGGAGGAAACACCAATACAGCAATATCCATGTTCGTCCGGAGGAGATAGCATTGTCATAAATACATCTAAATGGAATATATCTTTTCTAATAAAAGATGGTACTTCATGGAAAAACACAGGAGTAAAATCGCCATGTCCTTCTGCAATTGATTCTCTTGTTGCAGGACTTGAAAACCAGCCGTTAAATGTAAAACTATCTTTGTACTCCGGCTTTGAATATAAACCTTTTCCAAGCGTAACCATGTGATTAATTTCGACATTTTTGTATGCTGCAGCATTTTTAACCATTGCCTCTACTAAAACAGGTGGCTCTGCCACTGCATGAGCGAAACCAACTTTATCTCCAGATTTGATAAGTTT
This sequence comes from Peptostreptococcaceae bacterium, assembly GCA_016650115.1. Lineage (GTDB taxonomy): Bacteria > Bacillota > Clostridia > Peptostreptococcales > Anaerovoracaceae > JAENWH01. The sequence continues at coordinate 2,619 of JAENWI010000022.1, forward strand.
TACAGCTTCATCAGCGGTACATTGTCTTTCTTCATATATTTTTTTCCAATCCAAAGCATTTGTCCTCCATTTTCAATTATTATTCGAAATCTTTTAAAATTTTAATTGTCTTATCTATTTCATCCATGTCCCAAATTTTAATAAGACCACGTTTTGCGATGTATTGTTCATAAGACGCACAGCAGTTGGTGCATCCTCCAATTACAAGTAAAATATCATAAGTAACACCTTCTTGGGCATATTCAAATTGAATTTTTTCCTGAAGGTTTTGTTTGATTATTTCATACGCTGTCCCTCTGTCATATCTGGGGTTGCATCCGCCACAAAATCTAACGCCACATTTCATTTTAAAAACTCCTTTTGTAAATAAGCCGCCCTGCATTGCCAGGCGGCTTTTAAACATCTTTTAACCTTTAAATATCAAGAATAGCCTTTGCAAGCGCTTTTTTGCCTTCAATGTTTCCTTGACGGGCAATCATAATTCTTTGAGCCTGTGGTGAACCTGCTCCATGCATTGATTCTGTTCTATAACCAACCGCAGCTGAACCCAGACAAATATTCTCCAGGAATCTAAGAACTCTCATTCTCTCTTCTGTTGTACATGTTGGGGACCCTGCAAAATACTTATTACAGATATCTCCAATTGTTTCACCCTTCTTACCAACCTTAAGATCTGATCTGAAGTCTCTTTCTGAAGGCATGGTTACCATTAATCCGCCTGCAATATCTTCGGCAAGTCTTACGATTTCATAAGGGAATCTGGTGACATTCTGCTTACATACGTTTGCAAGTAAAAGATCAATCTGATAATTCCCTGCTGCTGTAGGATATCCTTCAGCTGAGCATGCAATACCACAGCAGTATAAAGTTTCATTCAGGTGGGTCATTTCAATCAACTTATCTTTAATATGTGTAGCTTTTGACGCTCCGTTATAGTCTGCTGCAAGTGCTGCTGCGCCGATGATTACATCGCCGACACCAACTTTACATCCACCGTATGACTGTCTGTGGTATCCTGCAAATCTTTCAACAAGCATGGTGGCGAAATCATATTCGCCGCAAAGGAAAATTCTGTCGTTTGGAATAAATACGTTGTCAAATACTACTAAAGCTTCCTGTCCACCATACTTATGGTTTCCAAGATCTACATCAGCATCAGGCTCCAGTTTTCTTGTATCACAAGATTGTCTTCCGTAAATCATGTATATTCCGTCAGCATCTGTCGGACATGCAAAGGACACTGCATAATCTTTATCCTCTTCACCCATTGCCATCGTTGGCATGATTAAATGTTCGTGGGAATTGATAGACCCTGTTTGATGGGCTTTTGAACCTCTAATGACGATTCCGTCTGGTCTTCTTTCTACGATTCTAAGGAATAAATCAGGATCTTTCTGCTTAGATGGAGCCAATCCTCTGTCCCCTTTAGGGTCAGTCATAGCACCATCGACAACCAAATCATTTTCCTGCACAAATTTTAAATATTTTAAGAAATTCTGATGATAAGTTGTTCCATATTTCTTATCCACTTCAAATGTCGTTGAATATACTGCATTGAAGGAATCCATTCCCACGCATCTCTGGAAGCATGAAGCAGTCTTTTGTCCAAGCAGTCTCTGCATTTTAACTTTTTTTCTCAGGTCATCTGTGCTTTGATGAATATTACAAAATCTGTTGATTGTTTCGCCATTTAAAATTGACTTCGCTGTCATTAGATCTGTATACTGTGGGTCATGTGCCAAATCATAGGTAACTGCAACGCAGTCAATGGATGGTCTGATCATTGGATGATCAACCCAATTTTCTATCTCTTCACCAAATAGATAAACTCTTGTTTTTAACTTTCTCAAACTTTCGATATACTGAGCTCCTGTCATTAACATAATAAAATCACTCCTTAAACATTTTAATTTTCACCCGGCATTTTGTCAGGCAATTAAATATAACTAACATTTTAAATTTCTTTATTAAGAATTTTTCTGGCCATTTCCAATAAATCTTCACCTATTGAAGTGTCCAAAATTACATCCTCTACGCCTTCACATTCAGCCATCACTATTTGTTTCACAACATCTTCTATTGTATTCTGGGCTGACGGGCAGGTGCTGCAGGCTCCTGTTAACCTAACCTTGGCAATGCCATCTTTGAATTCCACCAGATTTGCTCCGCCATAATGTTCTTCAAGTAATGGGTTAACTTTTTCATCCAACACCTCCTGAATTTGCTCTTTCATTTTTCACCTCAAATTTGTAATAGTTAATATTTACACAATCAAATTATATCCTTATTATCTTTTAGTTTCAAGCGATTTCTTGCATAATATGGCCCTTTTACTAAAGAAGTATTATTTAGAATTTTGTGAATATTTAAATTATATTTGAATACAGGGCATAAACTAACAAATCCCGAAATAATCAATTAATTGTTTCGGGATTTGTTAGTTTATTAAGTTTATTAATTTCTCAAACAATTTCATTAATCCATTAAAATATAATCTTCTCTTGCAGGTCCTACAGATACATATTTTATGTGGCATCCTACCGCCTTTTCAATATATTTAATATATTCAACAGCCTTTACAGGCAAATCACTCGCTTTCCTGCATTTAGACACATCTTCACAAAAACCGTCTACATACTCTATAACTGGTTCGGCGATGGCAAGTTCATCTCCTGTAATAAAGTCTGTAATTATTTTTTTGCCTATTTTATAACTGGTGCATACCGGAATTTGTTTCATATATGAAAGAACATCCAGTTTAGTTAACGCTATTTCATCAGCACCTTGAACAAGACAGCCATATTTTGAAGCGACGACATCAAACCCGCCAACTCTTCTCGGCCGGCCAGTGGCGGCTCCGTATTCTCCGCCGGCCTCTCTCAATGCATCTGCTTCTTCCCCAAACATTTCTGCTGTAAATGGACCTTCTCCAACACAACTTGAATAGGCTTTCATAATACCAATGACTTTATCCAGTTTTGCAAAAGGTATGCCCGCCCCAATGGGTGCATAGGCTGCTAGTGTTGAGGATGAGGATGTGTAAGGAAAAATGCCAAAGTCTATATCTCTTAATGCGCCCAGTTGGGCTTCAAACAGAATATCTTTCTTGTCATTAATTTGTTTCTGTAAATAGGTAGTTGTGTCGCATACATATTTAGCTGTTTCTTTTCCAAAAATTTCTAACCAATTCATAATGTCCTTTGTTTCAACTTTCGGTGCATTGTATCCATTATGAATCAACAGGTTTTTCCATTCAACTAGATTTTCAACCTTTTTATTTAACGTCTCCTTATTTAACAAATCCCCCATTCTGATGACTTTTTTCATGTATTTATCACCATATACTGGGCCGATTCCTCTTTTAGTAGAACCAAATTTAGCATCCCCAAGTCTTTCTTCCTCTAAACCATCTAAAAGAACATGATATGGAAGACAAATAACCGCTTTATCACTGATTTTTAAATTATCAGAAGTTATTTTAACACCTTTGTCAGTAAGCTTCTTAATTTCATTTGTAAGGTGTTCAATATCTATTACCATACCGTTTCCCATTACATTTACTGTTGTCTCTCTTAATATCCCAGATGGAAGCAAATTTAATACAAATTTACCGGAATCGTTTATAACAGTATGACCTGCGTTGTTTCCACCTTGATATCTTATAATTATATCGTAATCAGATGAAAGCAAGTCTACCATTCTTCCTTTACCTTCATCACCCCAATTAATTCCAACAATTGATGCTAACATTTAATACCTCCTACTAAATAATATTTCACGTAATTTAATATTTCCTATACTAATATACCTTTATTATAGCAGAAAATCTAGTAAATATAATAACCTTTGAGATATTATTGTATTAATCTTTGTAAAATGTTAAAATAACACATCAATATATTTATGGATATACTAAACTCATCAAGGAGGATATATGAACAATAATTACACAAGCTCACTTTCAGAACGTTATCCAAGTACGGAAATGAAGTACCTTTTCTCCCCCGAAAAGAAATTCATCACCTGGAGAAAACTATGGGTTGCCTTGGCAGAGGCTGAAAAAGAACTTGGCCTTGAAATAACAGACGAACAAATTGAGCAGCTTAAGTCAAAGGTTAATGATATTAACTTTGAAGTCGCTAAAGAAAGAGAAAAAATCGTAAGACACGATGTTATGTCACATGTGTACGCTTATGGGATTCAATGTCCGGATGCAAAAAAAATAATTCATCTGGGTGCTACTTCCTGTTATGTAGGTGACAATACCGACCTAATTATTATGACCGAAGCACTAATATTATTAAAAAACAAAATTATCAATATAATAGAAAAGCTGTCTCGCTTTTCAACAAAATATAAAGATCTTCCAACTCTAGGTTTTACTCACTTCCAGCCTGCTCAGCCCACAACCGTTGGGAAAAGAGCTACTCTTTGGATGATGGACCTTGTTCTTGATTTGGAAGATATAGATTATACTTTATCCAATATGAAATTGCTTGGTTCAAAAGGCACCACCGGAACGCAGGCCAGCTTTCTTGAATTGTTTGATGGAAATCACGATAAAGTGAAAAGCCTTGATGGAATTATAGCTAATAAAATGGGCTTCGCAGGATGTTATCCTGTCTCTGGTCAAACCTACTCAAGAAAAATTGACAGCAGGGTTCTAAATGTACTAAGTGGAATTGCACAAAGTGCCCATAAATTTTCTAATGATGTCAGACTTCTACAACATTTAAAAGAAATTGAAGAACCCTTTGAAAAAGAACAAATCGGTTCCTCAGCAATGGCATATAAGCGCAATCCAATGAGATGTGAAAGAATGGCATCTCTCGCAAATTATGTGATTTGTGATGCTTTAAATCCAGCAATAACTGCATCTACTCAATGGTTTGAAAGAACTTTAGATGATTCTGCAAATAAAAGAATTAGCATTTCTGAAGCTTTTCTTGCTGCAGATGGTATTTTGGAACTGTATTTAAATGTTGCAGATGGCTTAGTAGTATACCCAAATGTAATTCATACGAGGCTTATGAGTGAGCTTCCCTTTATGGCTACAGAAAATATTATGATGCAGGCAGTCAAATTAGGTGGTGATAGACAGGAATTACATGAGAAGATAAGAGTTCATTCAATGGAAGCCGGAAGACTTGTCAAAGAAGAAGGAAAATCGAATGATTTGCTGGAACGGATTTCTAATGACTCTACTTTTAAACTTTCTCTGGAGGAATTGAATGCATTGATGAATCCCGAAAATTTTGTTGGAATAGCGCCTCAACAGACCGAAGAATTCATTGGAACCGTGATTAATCCAATTTTATCAGCAAATAAAAATGTGTTAGGATTAAAAGGGCAGGTTCATGTGTAGGTGTTTTATCATAACATCTTATTTAAATGGTGATTTGCTCTGTATACTAGACAAGAATAAAGAGGATTTCATCATCTGCGCTGATAATGGATACGCTGTCGCCAGAAACAATGGAATCGTTCCAAATATAATAATTGGTGATTTTGACTCTATTGAAATTGATTTCCCTTCTGACGTAGAAATCCTTCAGCTACCCGTTGAAAAAGATGTTACAGATACATTGGCATGTGTTAAATATGCGATTAACAAGGGATTTAAAGAAATAATTATTATAGGTGGAATTGGTGGAAGACTAGACCATACAATGGCTAATTTGCAATGTTTGTTATATGGAATTTCCTTAGGAGTGAATATTGAACTTCGAGATAATAATAATATAGCTACCATTCATTTCCCTTCAGAAATTATTATAAAAAAGAAAGAAAACTTCAAGTTGTCACTGTTTTCATTTTCCGATATCTGTAGTGGCATATCTACAAAAGGTCTTAAATACCAGCTGTTCAATGATAAACTTTTCCAAGGGTTTCCTCTTGGAATCAGCAATGAATTCACAGCAGAATATGCATCAGTTAGCTTTGGATCGGGAATTTTATTACTAATTTTATCAAAAGATTAGTATTGACATTATAGTTTTTCATGTGTAATATAAGTTAAGTAAATTAAATATGAGCTAGGGGAGCATTTGCTGAGAGTAATTGTTTACAAAGACAATTAATACCCTCAAAACCTGAAATGGATAATTCCATCGTAGGGAAGCGGACGTACTAAAATTTGTTTAACATATTTTAGTACAAATCGTTCCCCTCCTAACTAAGGAGGTTTTTTTATGTCACCAGATCTACTACAGGGATTCTTCGAATCCATAACCGGACAAATAATAACAGTTGTGGTTATTATACTGCTTTTTACAGGGATTCTAATTTCAGGGAAAGGCAAAAAAATCGATACCAATGCAATGGTATCATCTGCAATACTGGTTGCTCTTGCTATTGCACTGAATCAAATTATTTTGTTTAGAATGCCGCAAGGTGGTTCTGTGACAGCCTTTTCCATGTTACCTATCGTGCTATGCGCCGTATTTTTTGGTTTGAGACGAGGTCTAATGGCAGGTATGTGTGTCGGATTAATTGATTTAATTTTTAATCCATACGTCATTCATCCCATTCAAATGATTCTGGACTATCCTCTAGCTTTTGGTGCTTTAGCCTTTTCATCACTTCTTTTCACTAAAAAATTCGGCATTATACCAGCGTATCTTTTTGGAGTTTCCTGCAGATATTTTTGTGCTGTACTTTCTGGCATTGTTTTCTTTGGCCAGTATGCACCAGAAGGATTCAATGCTGTCACCTGGTCTCTCTGGTATAACCTCACTTATTTAGGTGCGGAAGCCGTATTGACAACTCTGCTTTTATCTATTCCTAGTATAAGAAAGATTATTTACAGACTGAAGGAAAAAGCAATTTTATAATTTGTTGCATATGATTTTCTATAGTGATATGATTTAAACATCATACAGAGAAAGGATGATTACTATGTCTAACAGTAATATTATTTTAGAAATAAATGAGGGAATTGCATTTATCACAATAAACAGACCAAGAGCTCTTAATGCATTAAACGAAGCTTTGCTGGATGAATTAATTGAGGTTTTTATTAATGTTAAAAAAAATATTGAAGTGAAAGCAATTATTTTGACAGGTAAAGGTAAGGCTTTCGTTTCAGGTGCAGATATTGCTGAAATGAATGAACTTAATCCTGTTGAAGGTCGGGCATTGATGATGAAAGGGCACAGTGTCATGAATCTGATAGAAAGCATGGAAAAACCTGTAATTGCTGCTATTAACGGTTTCACACTCGGCGGAGGTTGTGAACTTGCCATGGCCTGCGACATCAGAATATCTTCTGAAAAGGCTAAATTTGGCCAACCCGAAGTAAAATTGGGAATCATTCCAGGGTTTGGGGGCACGCAAAGATTATCACGGCTGGTTGGAAAAGGAATGGCAAAGTATCTTATAATGACAGCTGAAATTATTTCTGCTGATGAAGCATTAAGAATTGGTCTTGTAGAACGGGTTGTACCAGCAGAAGAACTTATGGGGAATGCTATAAAAGTTGCAAAAACGATTATGTCAAATGCACCGTACGCCGTTGCCGTTGCAAAATCGGTCATCAATAACGGAATCAGTCTTGATATGAAGTCAGCCTGCACATTAGAAGTTGAAAGTTTCACTGCTCCTTTTAGTTCTGATGATAAAAAAGAAGGAATGAGTGCTTTTCTTGAAAAAAGAACGCCTCGTTTTACAAATAAATAGCAGCAACATTAGTGTTGATATTATTACTATTCAGCACATCATGATTTCCCAAAGTTGGCACAATGGGAAGATTAACTGTCTTCCATTTTGTATATATTCAAAAGTCTTTTACCGACTGTTTTCAAGTCCCGCTCCATTGCCAGGAGATGACCACTTTCTGTTGTTATCGGCAGTAAGCCCTCTAAAATCCCAACTATTTTTTCTTTAAACTCACATATATTTTCTCCCTTATAAACATTTTTTCCATCAATCAACCAATTTGCATAAATAGGAATGTCCCGAATTAAAATCGGCACTTTCGAAGCCAGTGCTTCCAGTAACACAATGCCTTCCGTTTCCTCATAAGTAAGGAAAGCGAACAAATCACTTCCGCAATATGCGTCTCTTAATTCATTCCTATCAACATATCCAGGAAAATGAATATTCGGCAGAGCAGTTGTAATAGTTTTTTTCACAATATTCGGGACAAGATTCAAATTGGTATATCCAAACCAGTAGAACTGATATTCCGGCATCTGTTCGGCTATTTTTACAAAATCCAAAATCCCTTTACGCTCAATATAATGTCCAACAGAAATTATAACTTTCTCTTCTTTCTTCAACCTGTATTTTTCTCGAAATCGGTTCCGTGCTTCCTGATTTTGGACAAAAAATTCGATGTCGACTCCGTTAGAAAGACTGAATATAGGGCGCTTTAATCCATAACTTTCTAATAAAGCTTTTGAGTAATCCGTAGGTGTAATAATCAAATCACCACTATTGTAACAGTGCTTTATCCAATATTTATAAATCGGTGCGAGCCAATTTGATCCTCTGAAGGAATTCCTAAAATCTTCCATAGTAGAATGTGCATAATAAACTACTTTCTTCCCTCTCCATTTTGCCCATCTACTCATAATCAGGGAATCCGGGAAAATAGTATTCAGATGAATAGCATCAAAATCATCTCTGATATTTGTGGAGCAAGAAACATTTAATTGTTCAAGCGCCATTTTCTGGTGACGAACTGCTTCTCCCACACCACTCTTATTCACCAAATATAATAACCCTGAATACAATAGAATTTTCAATGTTTCACCTCATAAAATCGATTTTTTTACTGAACTAGAAGAGCCAGATGCTGGAAAACTGCACTAAGACCAAAGCTGTAGAGAGCAATTGCAAAGGGCTTTCCAAGTAGAATAATTATTGTAAATCTTTTTAAAGTCATCTTTGTTGTCCCTGCCAAATAGCACAGAAAATCATCCGGTGCTACCGGCATAAAGATTGCTACAGTAAACAACTTGGGGAATTCCTTATTTTCTGCCCAACTCATATATTTTTTTTGTAATTTAATGCTAAATAATGATTCTAAAATCGGGGTACCATAATGCTTTGAAATTAGAAATGCTGCAATTGAGCCAAGACATATGCCAATGTAATTATAAATAAAACCTGTCAAAGATCCAAATATCAATACACCACCAAGAAGTCCAATTCCTCCTGGCAAAATTGGGAATACTACCTGCACAGTTTGAAATATAATAAATATAATTGGAGCCCATATTCCAAATTTAGTTAAGAAATCTCCTAAAACTGACTGTGAATAAAAGAGATCCGTTTTTAATCCATAAATAAGAAACGCAATGGCTGTAATTGTAGCGAAAGCCATTATAATATTAATTAATTTTCGCATCTTTCGATTTTCCATCATACCACCTTATCTTATAATTTTCTCATAATGTAATGGATTCTTTCACATTGATGATAGTTAATTAATTAATTTTATTTTCATCAATAAATTCCATTGACCAACTATAATTTCCCTTTTCAGTATCTTTTACATACTTGAAATAAGCGCTAAATTTATTACCTTTTTTGCTCAATAGTCCTCTAAAGCCCACTCTACCTTTTTCAAGTAAAATTCTTACCACATCAGCGTTAATTTTCTTACCAAACGATTCAATAAATTTGTCGTTTTTCCAAACAGTAAATTTACAGCCATTCTTCCAATTGCTGCAACCAAATGCTTTTTCAGTTTCTATAATTGGGTTCCCACATTCTGGACACTTTCCAATTATTTCAACAGTATCAGGTAATACAACATTTGAACCAAATATAATATCATTTTTAACGTCACTAACTGACTTCTTTGTAAATTCTATTATTAAATCAAGAAAATCCTGCTTATTGAATTTTTTCCTTTCGATATCCGAAAGTGTCTTTTCAAGTCTTCCGGTATACTCCAAATCAAACAATTCTTTAACAGGGAAGGTTTCAACAAGCATAATGCCTAATTCTGTACAAACTAAATTTTTCCCTTTTGATTCAATATATCCCACATCTCT
>JAENWI010000043.1 GCA_016650115.1 Peptostreptococcaceae bacterium
TTGAATTTTACCTTTCAATTCTAAATCTTCGTTTCCTGTAACTTTCCCAACTGCCTCCTTAACCTCTCCTAGGACCTTATCTTTAGCATTGTTAAGTTTATACTTTGAATCTGACATAATTAAAATCTCCTTTCAATCAGTTGAAATAATTTATCCACGTCTACCTTGAAGTAACTGTACAACAAGCACTATCACCCTTTCTTTATTATAAATTTTACAGTATCTAAAATATTCATAGGAGACTCCTTTTCAAAGTATTTATTATGAAAACTGTATTATATTTGCCTAACCTTATTCTTTTCTATAAGCATATATTCGCTCTTTTTTGCCTCTTTAAAAAAATAATCAACGATGTCGTTTTTCATAAACCCTTCCTTAGGTAATGACCCAAGGACAACTTTAGCCTCATTCTCACCAAGGTTTTCAAGGTATTTAATAACTACCATCAGACGTTCATATTTTATCATTTCAACTTTTGCTGCTTTAGTTGTATTTATAATATTCATATGATTCTCGTATAATCCAATTATCTTTTAATAGATGATTGGATTATATTCTCCTTTCCCCTTACTATTTATGACTTAATTCTTATTTTCGGTGTATTCAGTCCTTTTAATTTGGTCACCTGCACGTGGTTTGATAAGTTTTAGCACAATCAAGGCAATCAGGCCGATAATCACCATTGCAAGCAGAGTTTCAGGTTCAAAAACCCCCACAGTTTCCGTTGTACTTATGCTTTTTTGAGAAAAAATACTTTCGAAGATGCCAACAAAAGGCTGGGTAACGTTATAGAGACCCTGCACAAAGCCATTTGTCGAATTTGCTCCCAACAGTTTGAAAACCAGGCGAAAGGCTAATATAATCTCAATTATTCCAAAGAGAGAGCCAATAATACGTTGTGCTGTATGATTTTCATGTTTTGTATTGCTCACTTCTGTTTGTCCTGTAACTTGTCCCATTTTTCACACCTCCGATTATTATAAAATTTATTAGTGATATAAAAGTTTTCTTTAAAATATATCTGCGCCCCCAATCGGCTCATGAAAGGAACTGTAGATGATTAGCCCATCGGGTGTAATCAAGACTCTGTTCAAGAAAAATCTTGTTCCTCGCAAAGTTTGCGAATGTTCTGTTGAGCGTCTGCTTTATACTGCTCGTAAAAATCTTTTACAATTTCTCCAGTATTATGCCTAATATATATTTTTACATCATCTGCCGTTTCATTAGTTGTTACATGTATAGTCTCATCAATTAATTTTCTTGAATACATTCTCAACACCCCTCCTACTCTTTTTAAAACCATTTAAATCTGTTTACCGTTAAACTATCATAAAACGCAATAATTAATTTATTGAGTCTTAATTTATTATCTTAACATAACACTATACTATTCTTGTTTTAAGTATATGTCAATTTTTATTATAATTTTTTTTCGACATATTATCGTAAGAATAATTGCAATTTTTATTTTTTTTATTAATCTAATTATTGTACAACTTTATTTGTGTTTACACTTATATACTAGCACCAAAAAACACAAATAAATCAATTTACTTACTGATTTTTTTAAGATTCCGTAATAATATATACATGATAATAGAATTAGTTGGTTTTAAAATGCGCAAATGGACGGATACAAAAGAAAATAGTACTGCTGTAATATGAATTGTAAGAAGAAGAACGATCTTTAAGCAAAAAAAGGAAGGATGCAATAAAAATGAAATTAATAATTTTAAACCAGAATGCTATTTTGGGCTTTATGATTTAACAGCACCTTATTTGTTAACTCAGTCTGATCGCGAATCAATGTCAACTAAGGATTTACTTTCCATGGAGCCTGGTGTTGAAGATGCAAAACATCCATATATACTGGCGCTAAAGGATATTATCGGTCCATTGCATAGCATGCCGGCTGATGTGATTGATGACGCATCGATTATTATTGCTTACTATGTTCTTTTTATAAGGGAACTGGCAAAAACAAATGCATTGGCCGGGAGATTTACCTCCCCCGAATGGGAATTGGCTTATGAGCAAACAAATGCAATGCTTAAACTTTTGAACACACATCTTATAGAGTATTTGAAGAATTGTCCGATGGAAGCATTAAGCACTTAAATATATGAGAAACTATATTATATATTTTTTTCGGCGATTATTTTATCATATAAATTCAGGGCTTTTAGTGACATAGCTTTAACTGAATGTTGTTCGGCAAAATGATATGCATTTTCTCCCATGCGGTATCTTTCTTCTTTGTTTTCTATCAATTCTATGACTTTTTCTGCCCACTCATTCACCTCAGGCCTTGTTTTATAACCGTTGTTTCCATTTTCCACAACGTCGTCTATTCCGCTGGATCGGACAGATACCACAGGGCATTTGGCTGCCATGGCCTCAAGAATTACCATGCCTTGAGTTTCTGACTGTGAGGCAAAAACGAATAAATCTGAAGCAACATAGTATTGATAAATTTCTTCGGGTGTTTTTACACCAAGCAGTTCAACAATATTGGATAAACCTAGATTACAAATTTCTTGAGTTAGAGAATCCTTTTCAGGACCATCGCCAATAATGATGCACTTAAAAGAGGAATTTATGTGTTCTTTAACGTATTTCAGCCCGTTTAAAAGAAAATATAGGTTTTTTTCTTTTGCTAGGCGAGAAACAGAACAAAGCAAAATTTCACTGCCATTTAAGCATGCTTTTCTAATTTTACTTACATCATCACAATCACTTGGAGGATACAAATCAATATCAACACCCGTTGAGAGAACTTCTATTTGTCTACTGACTCCAATGTTTCGAAGATAATCTAAGGCATCTTCTGTTGGAGCGATTATTGCATCACATTGTTGCGAGAATTTTTTTATTATGACATGCGAAAGTGCATTTTTAAATAAGTGTCTCATAAAAAAAGGAAGATAATGTGAATATTGTTCTAACCTGGTATGGTAGGTTAGAACAACAGGTATATTCTTTTTTTGACCAAAACTCAGTCCTTTCCATCCCATCCAAAATGGATGGTGTACGTGAATAATATCAAATTGGCGTATTTCTAATTCCTTTTTCAAATCTGCAGAAAAAATATTGGCGACGGGGAAGTGAAATCCATTGGTTTTGACGTAAATGAGATGTTTGCATCTTATGGTATCCTTTTGTATAATTTGAAGCCCAGGATACTCGGGAGCAAAAACAATCACTTCGTGCCCTAATCTTCTTAATCCATTGGATAAACGATTAATAGAGATTGGTACCCCTCCAATAAATGGCAAATAATTGTTGGTAAACATAGCAATTTTTAAATGATCATTTTCCTTATGAAGTGAATTCCTTTCAATGTATGGTTTGTAATAATCTCTATTTGTGAATATTTTGGAGTAAATAAGTAAGGAAGCTAGCGAGAGCGCCCCTAAAAAAATCAGGATATTAATAAAATTAATATAAAACAGGGATAGGATATAAGCCCAAATAGTCCCTATAAATTGATTGAATCCATAAATTGAAATTTGATTCTGACGAACAACTTGATATGCTACTTTGCCAGAATTTACGTCAACCTTGATATAATTGTAAAAATTATTTTCATCTATTAGGATGCCACCCGCACCACCACTGGTGTAATACCTTACACCCTTAATAATCCGTGTATCCAAACCTTCTATGTTAGAGGCAAATACTGCAGTCACATTATATTTTGAAAAGATGCCTCCCAGGAAGTCCCGATAGTCTTTATTTTTTATGTAACTGATTTCTGAATCCAAAACTGAATGGTTTTGAATTTGATAAGCTGGTTTATTCATAAATATAAATTTTTGTTTTTTATCACTATAGTTTGTTAATTCGTCCTGTAGCCATTGCTTTTGCCAGGACATTTGGGAGGAATCTGTAGTATCAAGAAATATAAAACAGGAGTCATTCAAGGAAAAGGAAAAATTAGTATCTCCGTAGTGACTGCTAAATTGCTTCAATCCGTTGTCAGATACTTCCTGATCGCCAACGCCGACTATTGATGGACAATTTAATTTGAGAAGGCTTTTATTGAGTCTTCTGTATTTGTCTTCGGCTCCATCTAGGACACCATTACCTGTAGAAATCAAAAAATTGGAATTCTCCGTATTTATGTTACTAATCATTTTATTGTCGAAAACGGGAATTGAATTGTTAATATTACCTAAAACAATAAAAGAAATTTGATTTGAATTTTCCTCAGCATTTTTTATCTTTGTTATATTCTCAATATTTAAATGTTGAAAATCTGGATAAGAAAAATGAATAACCATAGCTATTGAAATTAGAATTAAAATCAGAATGAGATTTATTAATACAAAGTATTTAATTCTATTTTTTTTCATAAGCACACCCACCTTAATTCTAATGGATTTCAACCATTGTTTTACGCATAATATATACAAAAAAGAATGGAATCAACATAGACAGTATCTTGGCAAAGGAAAAGGAATAATGTAGATAATCAAAACATAACCACATAATAACATTGGAAAGTGCAACCCCAAGGAAAAGAGAACTAAGGTATACAAATAAAGATTTAAAGTGGTTTTTTGGCCTCATAACATATAATGTATTAATTGTATACTGATACACAAAACCTACAGCTATTCCAATGTTGCTTGAAAATAAATAATGAAAACCAACTTTTTCGTATAAAAAATAAGCTATTAAAAAATCAATTATGCTGGCGGAAATTGATACTAAAGTATAACGACCTAGTGTATTATAATTCAATTTAATCCTCCTATTATATATATTATTATATTGTAACACGTACCAGTTTTACATGCCATATTATTTGAGTTGCACTGGCCAAGTAAAATTGTTCGCTAGGGGTTAGAAACACTTATGTTACTGGGTTTACTTATCATCAAACTTTATTTGTGGAAAAAGCAGCCGATTGAGACTCTGTGGAACTGGTTGGGTGATGTTGGCAAATTTGCGGTTAAATGGTTTAAGTAATTGTTTAGTACTAAAAGTGGAAGCGAATGGTGAAGTAAGTATTAAGGTAAGCTTTCATCATTTAAAGATATTTTCGTGATAATATCACAGTCAGCCACAGGATTTAGGTGTAATATTATAAACATTGACAAATTCAATGTAAAAAGGAGGCGGTTATGATATTAAAAACTTTTCTAGGCGTTGTTATCGGAGGGATTTTGGGGTTCCTCTATTATAAAATTGTGGGATGCCCAAATGGAACTTGTCCAATCACTTCAAAGCCGATTAATACAATTATATATGGAGCAGTTATGGGGCTTTTAATCAGCAACATTTAATTAATGGTATTTTCAAAACAGATTGCAAAACCCTAATTTAATCAGTATTCATAAATGGAGGTTGTAAATGGCTCATAAATTTGATCATAAAAAAATGTCTAAGTTAGATAGTCCGCAAAGGCGTCTGGAAATCCCACCTTTGAAAATACTGGAAGTATTAGGGTTAACTAAAGGGAATATAGTAGCAGATGTTGGTTGTGGCATTGGTTATTTTTCAATCCCTGCGGCCAATATTGCGGGAGATGCCGCTATCGTTTACGCGTTAGATATATCCCAAGAAATGCTCGATGAAGTGGAAAAAAAATCTGTTGAATTGGGAATATCTAATATTAGGACTATCAAAACAAGCGAATACGAATTAACACTGGATGATTGTTCAGTTGATTTTATCATTATGAGCCTTGTCCTTCATGAGGTAGAGAATAAGATTAAAATGATGGATGAAATCACCAGAATACTTAAGGCTGGCGGAATATTTTCTATGATTGAATGGGAAGAACAACCAGGCGCATCTGGGCCACCATCGCAAGAGAGGATTTCCTTCAAGGAGATTTCTGCTCTTTTATCCGAAAAGGGTTATTGCGATATAAATAAATATGTAATCAGCGAAAATTTCTATGGCGTTACCGCCAGAAAGCTATGAATATGATTAAAAGAATAATTATTGGAGGGATACTTGGTGGCTTTGCCGGATACCTGTATTATTACTTTGTCGGTTGCGTCACTGGGACTTGTGCAATTACATCAAACCCGGTAAATTCAACCATATATGGAATTGTCTTAGGAGGCTTGATTATTGAGCTTTTAAGTGACATAAAAGCTTCCATTGTTAAAAGGTTTCACGTTAATAAAAAAATCTAAATTAGTAATTATAAACTTTGTTTCAAGGTGTGTTATATAGAATGATCAGGATTTCATTCTTCCCTCGAGACAGGTTTTTTTTGCGGATTTTAGCCTGTAACATTTGTTAATTTCACCAGTTAATGCTGCTGAAATACAGTCAGATTTAGACAATGATGTTAATGCTACAACTGTAGCTGAAGAAGTAACATCCGTAGGTGATGAAGTGACTCCAGTTGAGATTACAAAATCAGCATTTATGCCCAACTTGTAAACTCATATGATAAATTGCTGGATCTTTATGAAACACTTTTAAATAATTTTGCATTAGGAACATCTATTTAATCTTAGTAAATTAATAGAATGATTATTGCAAGCAATATACCTGGCATGGTATATCAAATTCCTGTGACAGGTATATTTGTACAATAATATCTAAAGTGGATTTAATTGACAAACACATCATGCAATTATAATATGAAAGTATATTCAATTGAAAGGATGATGAGAATATGCCGATTGTATCCTCACAATATTGGAATATGGTTCATGGGCTAACGGCTGAGGATGTTGAAAAGGATTTAGAAGGTATGCAAATTATGCGTTCTCTGGGAATAAACATGGCTTGGCTATTAAAATCCATCGAAGCTGGAAAAGTTGCAGGGACACCATTACCAGCGAGAGAAGATAAGATGTATACTAACTTTATCCGGTAAGTGGTGTATAGAGGAAATGTTATAAAGAGAGTGTACCTTAAAACAGATATGATGGTGCTTGGAATGGATGATAAAAAATTTCCTGTGATTGATGAATACATTTTTAAATTCCCTGAAGAGGTTCAAATAATTCTTCAGAAACTGAGGCGGGTTATAAAAGAAACAGCCCCTGATGCTGAAGAAAAAATAAGTTATCAGATGCCAACTTTTTATTTGAATGGTAATTTGGTTCATTTTGCTGCATATAAAAATCATATAGGATTTTACCCTACACCATCGGGTATTGAAAAGTTCAAGAATGAATTGTCTATATATAAAGGAGCTAAAGGTTCAGTGCAGTTTCCTATCAATGAACAGTTACCTTTTGATTTGATAAGGAAAATTGTTGAATTTAGAGTTGCCGAAAACAAACTAAAAAAACTTTAGACAAAGGAGCCTTGCTGTGGATCAATTGAAAAACAAATTTAATGCCCGATGGAATTTACGCAATACTTATGCGGTAAGAATGATTAAGAATGTTTCCATACTCTTATTGGCGCTTATTGGTTTGAAGAATATTTTTGTAGCCCTTCCATTGAAATTCACTGAAAGATTTGCACATCTCTATAACTCGATTATAAATCATAATGCTGTCGTAGCCCATCAAATGTTATCTTTTTTTCTTGGACTTGTCATGATCCTTTTAGCATATCGCTTATATAAAAGGGTACGAGCTGCATGGATAATTGAAATGATAGCTTTAATGGCATCGATTATTCTTCAGATAATTCGATATCATTCATTAACCATTCCAATTTTGTGCATTGAGTTGTTTGCCCTAGTGGTATTGGGATTTTCGCATAAGGACTTTATTCGTAAGTCCGACAGATTGACTATCAAAAAGGCTATGGGGTTTGCAGCATTTTCTATTTCGATTGTTATTTTAAATGCTGCGATAGGACTCCTTATCTTGAAATATGATATAGATAATATACATAATATTTATGATGCGCTTATAAACTCAATTCAGCTTTTGATTTTCATGGATACAAACGTACTTTCTATAACAGGAAAGATTGGACAACTTTATGCGGATTCTCTAATTGGAATCAATTGGGTTTGTATTTTAATATCAGTGTCCCTGATATTGAAACCACTTATTTATAATCCAATTGAAAGTAAGCATGATAAGGCCAAAGTGTATAGTCTTGTCACGCACTATGGCCAAAATCCAATGGCTTACCTGGCGTTGGAAAATGATAAAAAATATTTTTTCGGAAATGATGTTACGGGAGTATGCGCCTATCAAATAGTTGGAAATGTCTTCGTAGTTTGTGGAGATATGATTTGTGATGAAAAGGATGGATTCGTGTTTTTGAATGAAATGCTGACATTTTGCAAGGAAAATGGATATAGAATTATTCTGTTGAATATAACTGATTTATTCCGGAACCTTTATCAATCAGCCGGATTTGGAATTCTTAAATATGGAGAAGATGCCTGTTTCGAACTAGCAAATTATAATCTTGCAGGCGGCAAGGTGGCAAAGGTTCGTGCAGCAATTAACAACGCAAACAAGGCGGGAATTTCGGTTATGGAATATAAACCGCAGGAATCAAGGAATCAGGAAGTGGAAAACCAAATTTCTGAAATATCAAATGAATGGATAAAGAACAAA
>JAENWI010000481.1 GCA_016650115.1 Peptostreptococcaceae bacterium
CTAGTGTAGCCACAAATTAGTTTTGCAACATATATTTATTTTAACTATCTTGTATGGGTAAAATATTTAGATGAAACGACCAACTGTTAAATTATCGCCGGAAGAAATAGATTATTTACGTTCTTTTAAAAAGTCCGTCAAGAGAAGCCAACGTGAGTACGATCGGGCTAACATCCTTTTATTGCTCCACAAAGACAAGAAGGATATTGAAATTGAAGATTTTTTGGAAGTGGAACGAACTACTATTTGGCGGACAAGAAAACGGTTTTTGAAAGAGGGCCTGGCAAGGGCACTAGAGGAAAAACCCCGGAGCGGACAGCCCAAGAAGTACGGCCAGAAACAAGAGGCAGAGTTAATAGCACTTGCCTGTAGCGATGCCCCCCAGGGCAGGGCAAGGTGGACATTGGAGCTTTTGGCAGAGACTTTGGGCAAGAAAGAAGGTTTTGGGACAATTAACCGCGAGACAATCCGGCTGATACTAAAAAAAACGAATGTAAGCCTTGGTTGAGGAAGATGTGGTGTGTCACATCGATCACCAAAGAATACAGGAAAAGGATGTATGGGCTCCTGGATTTGTATGCCAAAGCTTATGACGAGCAATTTCCTGTTGTTTGCATGGATGAAAAAAGCAAACAGCTTTTAACAGATTTAAGGGGCATCATTGCGATGAAACCGGGAAGCCCTGCAAAATATGACTATGAATACAAGCGCAACGGGACAAGGAATATTTTTGTGGCCGTAGAACCATTGGCCGGAAAGCGAACCATAAAAGTAACCCTTACAAGAAAAAAAATTGATTTTGCCCAGTTTATCAAGGGATTGGTGGACAATGATTACCAGAAAGCAAAAAAGGTACGCCTGGTACTGGACAATCTAAATACCCATTTCCCATCCTCATTTTATGAAGCGTTCTCCAAAGAGGAAGCGGACCGGATATTGGGCAGAATAGAATTTTATTATACACCAAAGCACGGGAGTTGGCTAAATATGGCTGAAATAGAGATTAATATGATGGACAGGGAATGCTTGGCAAGAAGAATTGGCGAAGCTGAAAAACTTGAAAATGAAATTAATTGCTGGTCAAAAGAAAGGAATGAAGCAAAGAAAAAAATCCAGTGGTCATTTACTAGACAGGATGCAGATCATAAATTGTCCAAACATTACGTTGCTTAATTAAATTGTATCTAC
>JAENWI010000124.1 GCA_016650115.1 Peptostreptococcaceae bacterium
CTCGAACCTATGACCCTCTGCTTGTAAGGCAGATGCTCTCCCAGCTGAGCTAAGCGCCCTGGGTATGTGTTTTTTGTTACTTGACACATTTATTTAATATATAGTATTGAGCCATAATTGTCAATACTTTTATACTAATTTCCTTGTTATTTTTTTTGGCTCCAAGGGTGGGGCTCGAACCCACAGCCTATCGGTTAACAGCCGAGTGCTCCACCATTGAGCTACCTTGGAACGTTTCTAAAAGGCGAGTCGAGTTTTATTTTAACATAGCGACCCAGGCATGTCAACGAGTTTGCAAAACTTTTCTATTTAATATTTTAGCGGTGCCATTTGTTACATTATTTAGTATGTTTTCCAGGTTTTCACTGTTCTCCGGAACAGTAGATAATGTCACATTTACAATATCTGTATATTTAACGTGATCAATAGAAAAATCTTCAGTCAAACCAATATTTTGTAATTTATTCAGGTAGCAGTAATCAAATTTCACATCGAAACTTTCCATTTCCCTGATTTCTATAATTCCCGCTGCCTCAATGGCTAATTTCGCCGAGCTGGTATATGCTCTGACAAGTCCGCCCGTTCCCAGTTTAACACCACCAAAATATCTGGTAATAACAACCACAATATTTGTAATCCCTTGTGAAACAATCATTTGAACGATAGGTGCTCCTGAAGTGCCCTGAGGTTCTCCATCATCACTTGCCCACTGAATTTGGAACTTATCGCCGATTACCATTGCCGGCACATTATGAGTTGCCCCCTTATTCTCTGATTTTATTTTAGTAATAAAAGCATCCCCCGCTTCTTTAGTATTTGCGGGTGAGACATGCGCAATGAATTTTGATTTTTCAATTACCTGCTCCGCCGAAACAGCTTTATCAATTGTTTTATATAGTATCATAATCCTTTAACCTATTGTAATCAGCAAGTTCCAATTCCACGTGGAACAAAGTGCCTGACTCCAAATACTCCATTTCTATCACTCTTCCTTTTTCACAGAGATATGACGAAATGTCACCTCTGTCATAAGGAATTAATAATTTGCCAATTACTCGATCAGAAAATATTTTTTTCTTGATCACTTCTATCAGTTTATCAATGTTTATTTCCTCTTTTACGGAAATATTAATGGACTCGCTGGTATACGTGGGTACAAATTCTTCCTCCAGAAGGTCTGTTTTGTTGTATATAAGCATTTTTTCTTTGCCTGCTGCACCAATCTCTTCAAGTACATTGTTTGTTACCTCTATGTGGAAATCATGCGCTTCATAAAATGCGTCCACCACTTGAAGCAAGAGGTCAGCATAAAGTACCTCTTCCAAGGTGGCTTTAAAGGCCTTAATTAATGAATGGGGCAGTTTACTGACAAAGCCAACGGTATCAATTAATATAAATTCATGATTTGTATCCAGTTTAATATTCCTCTGTGAGGTATCAAGAGTAGCAAACAACATGTCTTTTTCAAAAACTGTTTTTTCTTCTTTTGCAGTAATTTCCAAAAGTTTGTTCATCAAGGCTGACTTACCAGAATTTGTATAGCCTACAAGGGCCACAATCGGCAACCCGGATTTGTCTCTCTTTGACCGTTGCGTATTTCTGGTCCTTCTCATTTGGATAATTTCAGCCTTAATCTCATCCATTCTTTTATCAAGATGTCTTCTGTCTGTTTCCAGCTTTTTTTCTCCTGGACCTCGGTTACCAATACCTCCCTGCCTAGATAAAGATTTGCCAAAACCGATAAGTCTAGGAAGTCTGTACTGAAGCTGTGCCAGTTCAACCTGAAGTTTCCCCTCTCGAGAAATAGCCCTGTCAGCAAAAATATCTAAAATAAGAATTGTTCTGTCTATCATCTTCATATTAAGCTGGTCTTCAAGATTTCTAAGCTGAACTCCTGAAAGTTCATCATTAAAAATCACCGTATCAGCACCCATCGCCTGGCACATTTCTTCCAGCTCAATTACTTTACCTTTTCCTATATATGTGGCTGAATTCTTTTTTTCCAGATTTTGAATCATTTGTCCAAGCACAACAACATTTGCAGCTTCCGCAAGTCCAGTGAGCTCCTCCATGGAATTTGTGATATCTTCCTTCATTTGTAATCCAACCAGGATTGCCCTGTATTCCTCATTGGCAACCACTTCATTATTATCGTTAAACTGTAACATTTGCTTCATTACCTTAGGCCTTTCCTTTAATCAAAAAACCCTCAAATCAACAAAAATCATTGCTAACCAGAGGGTTTCATATACCGGTATATTTACAAATGCAATTTGGCCAATTCTTCATGGAATTTTGAGTTAAGAACTTTTATATGAGTTCCTTTCATCCCAAGAGATCTGGATTCAATAACGCCTGCACTCTCCAATTTGCGAAGTGCATTTACGATTACTGATCTTGTAATTCCTGATCTGTCGGCTATCTTGCTTGCTACAAGAAGTCCCTCATTCCCGTTGAGTTCTTCAAAAATCTTTTGAACTGCTTCTATTTCAGAATAAGATAAAGTTCCTATCGCCATCTGCACGACAGACTTTTTTCTAGCCTCTTCTTCAATTTCCAAAGATTTTCTTCTTTGCATTTCAAGCCCTACAACTGTTGCTCCATACTCTCCAAGTACTAAATCCTCATCTGTAAATTCAGTGTTGTATCTTGTTAAGATTAAAGTACCCCATCTCTGACCACCACCTTGAATAGGTATGATTGTATGAAGCTTATCATAGGTGTCATAATCATATTTGAATATCTCCAAAGCTTCTTTACCCTTCAAATTTGCCACTGTGTTGGAAACCTTCAGCAGTGCTTCATTATATTCATTTGGAAATTGCTCATTTCCTGTTTCTGGGTCAGTAATTGTCGAACTATCCTCTTTGATTTTGTAACGCACGCCGATTACTTTGCCTCTTTTATTGGTAATGTAAACATTTGCTTCCATTAACTCACTTAATATACCGCATAAGTCTCCAAAAGAGAATACGCCGGATACGCTTTCTCTTAAAAGCCAATTCAATTTTCTTACCTTCGCTAAAATTTGGTCGCTCATCAGTTTTCTCCCTGTAACCAATTTGATATGACTTATATATAATTTACATTATATACATATTTAGCCAGTAATCAACACATTCTTTTGATTTTTCAAAAAAGTTCCTTTTTTTGGCACAATTCGAAAAGCGTTAAAATCTTCCCAGTGGATTTTATGGAATTATTCTATAAAATAAACCTGTCTATATCATCCGCATGAATTCTTCCTACAAATCTTTCTTGTACATATTCTTTGTCAATTATGATCTCTTTCTCCATCATTTCTGAGATATTAAATGAAATATCCTCAAGCAGTTTTTCCATAATTGTGTGAAGTCTTCGTGCTCCTATATTCTCTGTTTGTTCATTCATTAAAAATGCCATTGTTGCGATTTCCTGAATTGCATCTTCTGAGAAATCAATTTTTATTCCTTCTGTTTCAAGTAACATTTTGTGCTGTTTAAGTAGGGCATTTTCAGGTACAGTCAGAATTTTAACCAATGCCTCCTGATTCAAATTGGAAAGTTCAACTCTAATTGGAAATCTGCCCTGTAATTCAGGAATCAAATCTGTTGGTTTTGCAATATGAAATGCTCCTGCACCAATAAACAGAACGTGATCTGTTTTTACCGGTCCATATTTTGTATTTACTACACTGCCTTCAACAATTGGGAGAATATCTCTTTGAACTCCTTCTCTGGACACATCTGCACCAGAACGATATGATGATCCTGAAGCTATTTTATCAATTTCATCAATAAATATAATACCATTTTGTTCTGCACTCTCTAATGCTTCCTCTGTAACCTGGTCCATATCGAGTAAATTCTGAGCTTCCTGTTCGCGAAGTATTTTTCTGGCATCCTTTACTCTAACTTTTTTCTTTTTTGTCTTTTGAGGCATCATATCGCCAAAAATATTTCCTATAGCAACCATACCCTCATTTCCCATATCAAGATTATTTCCTTTTGGCGCTTCTTTTATCTGTATTTCAATAAATTGCTCTTCTAGCAATCCATCTCTTAATTGTTGTCGCACCTGCTCTCTGGCTAATTCAACATCACCTTTTTCCGATGCATCTTCTTTAGAATCATCTGATGTTGTTTTTGGACTTTGATACCCGCCACCCATAATAAAGTCAAAAGGTCCTCTGACTCCTCCAGGTGCTGTCGAAGGCTTTTTCTTCCCAGGTATAATTGCTTCAATTATTTTTTCTTCAGTTATTTCATCAGCAATTGAATACTTTTCCTGCAACCTGTTTTGTTTTGTTATTCTTATGGCAGCTTCAACTAGATCACGAACCATTGAATCCACATCTCTGCCAACATAACCAACCTCAGTAAATTTTGTAGCCTCAACTTTTACAAATGGCGCATCCATAAGTTTTGCAAGTCTTCTGGCTATTTCAGTTTTTCCGACACCTGTTGGCCCTATCATTAAAATATTCTTTGGTGTTATTTCTTCTTTCATTTCATCAGACAACAAACTTCTCCTGTATCTGTTTCTAAGAGCAATTGCCACGGATTTTTTTGCTTCGTCCTGACCAATAATAAATTTATCAAGTTCTGCAACAATTTCTTTTGGAGTCATTTTATTAAAATCATTCATACTCTCATACCCCCTTAAAGCTTTTCAACTGATATATTGTCATTTGTGTAAACACAAATAGATGCAGCGATCTTTAATGATTCACGCACAATTTCTTCTGCTGTTAATGACGTATGCTTAAAAAGCGCCGCAGCTGCAGCATAAGCATAATTGCCCCCTGAGCCTATTGCAATATAATCTGCGTCAGGTTCAATTACTTCCCCATTTCCAGATATAAGTAAAATATTTTCTTTATCCGCCGCTATCATCAGTGCCTCAAGATTTCTCATTGCTCTGTCGCTTCTCCAAAGTTGTGCAAGTGCGACCGCCGCTTTTTTTAGATTTCCAGAGTGCTCTTCCAGTTTTTTTTCAAATTTTTCAGTTAAACTGAATGCATCCGAAACTGATCC
>JAENWI010000365.1 GCA_016650115.1 Peptostreptococcaceae bacterium
AACAGATTTGAAAGAGCTAAGACTTAGAGGGATTGAAAATGCTTCTCTGAACAATAATAAGGAAGTCAATATGGATAAACAGGAAAAAATTGCGTCAATAAAAGAAATGAATGAAGAAAAATCAATTGTTGTTGAAAATGGTGAAATGATTTCCAACATTAACAAGCCAGGTAATATTGTAAACGATCAAATTGAAGTGAACCTTAAGAACCAAAACCTTGAGAATGTGCCAGTGTACAATCAAATAGCAGAAGAAATTGCTGCAAAGCTTGAGCAAAAGGGACCAGCGGAATTTAAACTTCAGTTAAAACCAGAAAATCTTGGAGAAATAGATATCAGCATTAAGATATCAGAAGGCAAGTTGAGCATTGACATCATATCAGCCAATACAAAAACGCAAGACCTTTTGGCAGGTCAAGTGGACAAGCTTGTGGCGAAATTGGGTTTGCAAAATTTCCAAATTGAAAATATACAAGTGAACCCAGGCACAACGGCGGGCACGACAAATCATGATGCGACAAACCAGGCAGCGATGCTAAACCTGGGGATGAACTTTTCTGACAGAAGGCAACAAGAAAACCTTAAACAGCAAAGTATTTTAAAAAAAGAATTAAAGGGAATTTCGGGTTTGTCACTTGATGGAAAAGAACTAAACAATTCAATAGAAGTTTCTAGAGGAATAGATTTTAGTAAGCATAAAATAAATTATGCGATTTAGAAAGGAGAGAAACAATGGCAATCGATTCTGTATCACCATACGCGCGACCAGCAACAGCAACAGAAAAAAGCACCACGAAAAATTCAAGCAATACATTAGCAATGGATGATTTTTTTAAACTTATGGTTGCTCAATTATCAAATCAGGATATGAATAATCCAATGGATAATTCACAATTTATTGCGCAAATGGCTCAATTCTCAATGGTTCAGGCACTTTCGGACTTGAGTGACATGTCATCTACCGCCTACAGCGTTGGTTTAATCGGGAAAGAGGTAACAGTTGCCAAGACAAATGATGATGGGAGTTTATTAAGTATCGCTGGCATCGTCGAA
Source organism: Peptostreptococcaceae bacterium (assembly GCA_016650115.1). Classification (GTDB taxonomy): domain Bacteria; phylum Bacillota; class Clostridia; order Peptostreptococcales; family Anaerovoracaceae; genus JAENWH01. Next base: position 1,054 of record JAENWI010000365.1, read on the forward strand.
GGCGTAACCCTTTATGATGGAGCTTCAAAAGTTGTCGTGGACGGGGCTACTTATGACCTTAGCAATATTATGGTTGTAAAACAGCCGAATATCATAATACCAGACAGTAGTTTGTAATGAGTAATCTAATAAACAATAACAGATATAACCTAAATGATTCTATTATTAGGCAAATCGAAAAAGTTGCACCTAAAACGTCTAAAAGCAATGGAAATGAAAATTTGGTTTCGGGGAAAACCTTTCAGGAAATCTTTGAAAAGCAAAGCAAGCAAGCTATTTCTTTTTCGAAGCATGCAAATCAGAGAACTGAAGAAAGAAATATCAGCATCACACAAAATGATTTGAGCAGACTAGAAGATGCCTGCGATAAGGCTGGCCAAAAGGGAATCAGGGAGGCCTTGGTGGTAATGGATAATTCGGCTTTTATTATTAACACACCGAGCAGAGTTGTCATTACAGCATTAGATAAAAATGAGATGAAAAATAACGTATTCACAAATATTGATGGTGCCGTGTTTATATAGCTGGACCTTAACAGGAAGCTAA
>JAENWI010000010.1 GCA_016650115.1 Peptostreptococcaceae bacterium
CTGCATAGTCTTGTAACGGCATACTGAATCCTTAAGAGTCCGGGCAATAACATGATGAATTCCCGGTCTTCCGTTTGCCGTTGGTGGGCCTTCATAAAATACAAAGGAAGGCATTCCATTTCTGGTTGTAACACATTTAGAGAGAAGATCTTCTTCTTTCCATTTTTTAGCTTGTTCCTTCTGAAATTCTGCTACAGGTTTTTCTGATAAATTTTCAAACATTCTGTTTCTCCTTTAATATAAAATCCCTAATTCGTAAACTAATACGAATTAGGGACGATTATCAAACCGCGGTACCACCCTAGTTGCAGTTTCCCGCCACTTTATTTTGTTATTTAAGCTCCAAAGTGATTTTCAATATACATTGCACCGGCAGCTTCTCAGCTGTTGCTGCCTCTCTGTAAGAGCATCTAATATATCTACTACCTTTTTCAACGCTTTACCTATTAATTTATATAATATATTCAAACATATATCATTTCACATTTTATACATATATCTGTCTTATGTCAAGATTTTTTACTTACGCCTTATGTAATACGCCTTTCCCTTCATTTTCATTTCAACTACCGGGATGGCAGAAATAAGACTTGAAAGCTTAGCGTATCCATAATTTCTTGTATCAAAATCCGGTTGTCTCTTCACAAGCATGTTACCAAGTGCAGATAAGTGAACCCATCCTGCTTCATCTGACATGTCAGCAATCAGTGCTAATATCACATTTGTAATTTCTTTTAATTCTTTTGGAACGGTTGCAATGTTTGTCGCTGAATTTGGTGTAGTCTCAATCTGAATCAAAGACTCAAGATACTTAAACTGCTCGCAGGCTACAATAAATGGATTTGGCGTTTTCTTCTCACCCATCCCCACAACATACATGCCGGCTTCTCTTAATCTGACTGCTAATTTAGTAAAATCACTGTCACTGGAAACAATACAAAAACCATCGACATTTTCAGAATATAAAATATCCATCGCATCGATAATCAACGCTGAATCTGTTGAATTTTTCCCTGTCGTATACCCATATTGCTGTATTGGTGTAATGGAGTAATTCAAGAGCACTTCCTTCCACGAATTCTGCCTTGTATTTGTCCAATCTCCATATATTCTTTTATAAGTTAAAATACCATGCTTTGTTAATTCTTCAAAAATATATTTAATATACTTTTGTGATACATTATCTGCATCAATCAAAACTGCTATTCTTCTTTCTTCCACATTATTGTTGATTCTTCTCATTTTTCTCCTTTACTTGTCCATAACGACATCTTCCATAAGATATAACCCTGGACCTTTACTGCTTAAATATTCTATAGCCTTGCATGCACCTTCTGCATAACATTCCCAATTATAAGCATGATGTGTAATTTCAAGTCTTTCTCCCATACACCCGAACATAACGGTGTGGCTGCTGGGAATATCTCCAGCTCTTATTGAATGAAAGGAAACTGTGTCATTTGTCTCTGCGGCCTTTTCAATTATGCTTGCCATTTCCTTGGCAGTGCCACTGGGTGCATCTTTTTTACCTGCACTATGCATATCAATAATCGCTATATCTGCCATGCCATTCAAATCTTTAGCAGCTTCGCTCAATAGTTTGTTCATTACATTTACAACGTATGATGTATTTGCTGCCTTCAGTAATGGTATTTTTTTTGCTGCTGCGTTTATTATTTTTACTTCTTCCTCATCAAACCCGGTAGTTCCACAGATAAACGCCTTATTATGCTTTATCGCAAGGTCAATCACTTTCATAGAACAGTCAACAGTTGAAAAATCAATAATCATATCGCATTCTTTTATGATTTCTTCTAAATCATCATAAACTTTAACGCCCAACGGGTTTGGAAGCCCAGCTGCAACACCTAAATCCAACCCAATATAATCTCTGCCCTTAGATGCCAGCCCGCCAATGATTTCAATCATCGGCTTTTTAGCGGCTGCCCTTACAATAAGTTTACCCATGTTTCCTTTTGGCGCAGTAATTATTATCTTAATCATTGTTCCCTCTGCTTCTCTTCATAAGTATTCCCATTACTTTATATACTACATCTGTTGAATATCCAAGGGTTGAAAGCCTCCGGCCAACCTTAGCAAGCATCTTTTCAGTGATTTCCTGATTGCTTAAAGCTTTTTCACCTTGATATAATGCTCTTTCCATCTCTGAAACGCTCAATAGCTCCCCTTCTGCCTCTTCATCGATCATGGCCTTTTCAATTATTTGTCTGTCTACTCCTTTATGTACTAATTCTAATTTTATTTTTTCTTTACCCTTCCCTTTGCCAGCCGAATATGGCATATATTTCCTGCAATAATTATAATCATCTAAATACTTTAATTCAAGTAAATCAGAGACGACCTTGTCAATTTCTATTTGTTCAAATTCCTTCTCTTTCAGATGTTTTATCATTTCATATACAGTATGATCTCGATAAGTTAAATATTTTAATGCCATATCTTTTATGTCTTTAGCACTCATAGTTGTTCTCCTTCAATAATGTTACTTTTTTTCTTCCCAAAAGCACTTACTCCAATTACTCCCAAGATAATTAATCCAGTACATATTATATGATATAATTCTAAAGGCTCCTTTAAGATAACCATTCCTGCAATTAATGATATAGCTGTTGACAGATTCCCAAATATTGTAGCCTGCACTGCTTCCATGTTTGCCAACATATAACTGATTAGAAATGCAGTTATTAGAGTGCAGAAAATACCAAGATATGCGGAAGCAAATATAAACCCCGGATTTTTTAATACCATGAAATAATTTATAATATTATTATTGATTATACCCACAATTATTGTAGTAAAATTAAATAATATAAACCCAATCAGTGTAATAGCAAAAGAAATCTCCATTGGCGAATATTTACTTCTGACATACCTCATATATACATTGCTGACAGCCATGGAAGTACTTGAAATCAACAGTAGGATAATCCCTATTATGTTAGCATTAATTTCATTTGCATTCAAAAGAATCATAACAATTAAAGCACCTACTGAAACTAATACAAATATATTCTGTATAAAAGTAGAAATTTCTCCAAGAAATACGGTGGCAATTATTTTTGCAATAATTGGAACAAGTGCGAAAATAATGCCACTGACAATTGATGTCGTATAAATCAAACCCATTGCCTGCAATATTATAAATCCAATATAAAAGAAGGCAGTATAAAGCAGATTTTTCTTTTCCTTATGCTTGAAACTGATATGTTTGCCTTTTAAAAGTACTATGGTAAGTGCTCCTAAAAAAGCGAAATTATACCGATACGTTAATATTTCCAATGTAGTAGCAACACCAATCATACTTTTTACACTAATAAAGCTAAAACCAACAAGTGCTGAAAACAGTAATGCTGCACTGTATATTTTTATAAGTCTCTTATCCATATATTTTCCTTTTCGCTTGAACAAACGTAACATTCATAATGCTCACTTACTTTAATCTTTTGGAAAGTGCATTTAATTGGAATTTCCGTAGCATCTATAATTTTCCCATTTTTTACTACTGAAAACTTATTTAACCCATAAGAAATCCCTTCACCGGTGAATTTTACAAAAGATTCTTTCATTGACCATATTTGAAAAAAACTATTTGTACCGTTCACTATCAGGAATTCCAACTCCTCCGTTGCAAAAAAACGTTTTGCGATTTCCATGATTTTGGCTGCTCTTTCAGCTTGAATATCAATTCCTGATTTTCTTATACCCATTGTGCATACCCAGATATTCATTGAATGGCTGATTGAAAACTCTAATGGTATTCTATTGAAATATGGTTTCCCTTTTTCTGTTTTACAGATTTCTTCTTTATCAATTTTCTCTAATGACAATCCCATGGCATATTCTATATTATATAGTTTCAATGCTTTTTTAAGCATAGTTTCACTGGGCATATATTTATTTTTTTCTCCTTCATATAAATATATATTCACAGTGTCTCCTTTAACAAAAAAGAACGCCAAACGTCTGACGTTCAACAATAAGCATATTTATTTCATCCTTGCTATAATTCTTTGATAACCTTCTGCACCATAAACTAAACATTTATTAATTCTGCTTATGGTTGCCGTACTTGCTTTTGTTATCTCTTCTATTTCACTATATGTTTTTTTCTCAGAAAGCAGCTTGGCGACTTCCAATCTTTGTGAAAACGCATGTATCTCATTTATTGTACAAAGATCTTCAAAGAACCTGTAACAGTCCTCCTCATCCTTCAACGATAATACAGCTTTGAATAAATCATCTATCTCAGGTTTTTTGAATTTGGAATCATAGCTCATATTGTTTCTCCTTTCAAGCACTTTAGCACTTTACAGTATGATTATATCACTGTCAATTTCACCAGTCAATATGTGAACGAATCCTCTATTATTTTTTTAACAATTCAATCGCTTTTTCCAACTGATAATCTTTTAAATCATTTTCAACTAAATTTACAACATTATCTGGAGTTATTCCCACCTTGTCTATTCTTTTTCCATCCGGTGCAAAATATTCCATGATTGTTATCCTCATATAATCATCTTTACTGACTTCTGCTACAGTTTGTATAATTCCTTTTCCATAGGTTTTAGTTCCTACAATAGAACCAGCCTTATGATATTTTATTCCTGCCACAAGAATTTCCGAAGTGCTTGCAGTGCCTTCGTTTACCAACACAACGTAAGGTAACTTTGTTTTACCTGATACGGATTTATAGTAGGTTCTGTCTTTCTTATAATCTTCTGTATAAGCTATAACACCTTCATCAGTTAATAGATCCGCTATTTCCACTCCACTTTCAACAATTCCTCCGCCATTATCACGAAGATCAATTATTAACGATGCTACACCTTTCATTTCTAAAGCTCTTAGTTCTTTTTCGAAATCTTTCCCAGTATTTATTTCAAATGACTTTATATCAATATATCCTATGTTTCCTTCTATCACTTTTGACGTAACAGATTCAAGTTCAATATTTGCTCTTATAATTATCACTTCTTTTGTTATATCATTTCTGACAAATGTGACCTTAACCTTAGTTCCGACATTTCCTCTTAATGCGGTTGCGGCCTCTTGAAGCTGGCTTCCATCGTATTCAACACCATCTACCTTTAATATGGCATCTCCACTCTTCAACCCCGCTTTATATGCCGGCGACTCTTTCACAGTGCTTACTATTTCAACATGATTGTCTTTAACAGTAACGGTAACCCCAATACCTTGCAGTTGTCCTGTTGTCATAATCTTCAAAGAATCGTAATCCTCTTTGGTCAAATAATTAGTATAAGGATCCCCTACTCCATCGAAAAGGCCCCTTTTCATTCCAAGAATCAAGTCTTCTTCCTTCACATTATAAAGAGACATTTCTTCTATTTTTTGTTTCAGGAGATCTACATCCTGATATGTTTTTTCTAAATCCTTTAAATTAGCAAATTCCGACTTTGATATCAGAACTTGTCCTGTTAATTGTTCTCCTCCAAAATATATTAAAGAAGTCCCTGTAATACTTCCTACAGTGAAAAACAGAATAATCAAAAGTATTAAATTTCTTTTTTTCATTACAAACATTTATCTTCCTCCGCTAAAACATTTTAACACTTTATCTCACTAACCACAAACTGTATTTTTTCTGTCCCCTTCCAAATATTAATATTTGGATACCCGCAAATACTTACTTTTTTATTTTTCAGTGCATCCAGTGAATATTTTTCAGCATTATTAAATAAAACACAGGACATTTCTGCTCCATCTACACAGCACGAATTAAAGCGCAAATGCTTATTGTCAGCTCCCATAAATAAGATATTTTTTATTTCAACGTGATTGATCTGAAAATAAGGTTTTTCATTTGAGTTCCCAAATGGAGCAAGCTTTTCAAGTTCCTTCACAAGAGAATCATCGATTTCCTTGCCAATAAATTCAAAATCAATCACTTTTTCAAGTGAAAACAGTAGATTGTTTTTAGAATGCAGGTCATTTACTTCTTTTTCAAGTGAATATCTTAGCTGGGAAAGATTTTCGCTTTTCATCACGAAACCACAGGCACCTGAATGGCCTCCAAATTTTTCAAACAACTCTGCAACACTTTTTAAAATTTTATAAATATCAATATTTTTAACACTCCGTCCGGTTCCCTTTAAATACTCACCGCTCTTTGTTATTATTATTGTTGGCCGCTCATATTTATCCTTTATTTTCCCTGCAACAATACCAGCTATTCCTTCATGTACTCCCTCGGCAAAAATTATTTTAAAATTATCTTTTAAATGGAATTTTTCAATAAGTGAAATGCATTGTAAAAATGCTTCTTCCTGGAGCTTTTTTCTTTCCTTATTGGATAATATTAAACTATTGACAGCTTCCATCAGCGGATTAAAATCTTTAGAAATCAGGAGCTCCAATGCTATTTCAGGCTTTGATATCCTGCCAGCCGAATTTATATGTGGCACTATTACATAGGCTACGCTTTCTGAATTTATTTCTCCATATTTCAGTCCTGTTTCTTTTATCAACTTGACTAGCCCTTGTCGTTTGCTTTTATTGATAGCCTTAATTCCATATTTAACCAATGTTCTGTTTTCATCAATTAAAGGTACTATATCTCCAATGGTTCCAATTCCAACCAAATCAAGTACACTTGAAAGCACCGCTTTTGGCAGTTCAGCCTTTTCCTGTATGGCTTGCGCTAATTTAAATGCGATTCCACATCCAGCCAGGTCTTTGAATGGATATTTGCAATTTTTTTGTTTGGGGTTTATTAATATGCAGTCAGGTATTTTGTCTGTCAGATTGTGATGGTCTGTAATAATTATGTCTAAATCCAACTCCTTTGCAAGTTCAACCTCTTCAAAAGAAACACTGCCGCAATCTACAGTAATAATAAGTTTACTTCCAAGATTTTTAATTTTTTGTATTGCTTCCTTATTTAATCCATATCCTTCATCAAATCTGGAAGGGATATAATATTCCAGCCTGTCGGTCAGATTAGATAATATCTCCATCATTATAGCTACAGAAGTAATGCCATCCGCATCATAATCACCATATATGCAAATCTTGTCTCTGTTTTTTATTGTTGACAATATTAAATCCACTCCTGCTTCCATATTCAGAAGAAGAAATGGATCATAAGTTTTTTTTGGTTTTTCAGATAGAAATTCAAGTATATCTTCTTCTGTTGATATACCCCTTTTATTTAATAATTCGCGTACTATTGAATTTATTTCATTCATCATTTATGTTAACCAATCCATAGGATTTTTATACTTACCGTTCACCCGAACCTCAAAATGCAAATGCGGACCCGTTGACATTCCTGTTGATCCTACCTTTGAAACCGCCTGACCTTTAGAGACAACATCTCCCACTTTAACAAGCAGACTGCTGTTATGTGCATATAAGGTTACGATGCTTCCGCCGTGATCTATCATCAATAAATTTCCGTAACTGTTGTTCCAGTTAGCTTTTATAACAGTTCCGCCAGTCGCTGCAACTACTGTAGTCCCTGATCTTGCTGCAATGTCAATCCCGGTATGAAGCTCCCTTGTTTTCAAAATAGGATGTGTTCTATAACCAAAAGGAGATGATATTCTCCCTTGTACCGGCCAGCTCATAATGCCGCCAGAGTATTTCCCTCCACTTTGTAACGACTGGATTTCTCTCGTCAATCTGTTTGCTTCCGCATAAAGTGCATTTATCTGCTCCTGCAAAGCTTTATTGTTTTGAGACACTTCTGATTTTTTGACTGCAACCTGACTTTTGTCGGCCTGTAAAGCATTTTGCTTCGCTGCTTCCTCCTGCTTGTCAATTTCCAGCTGAGCCTGCAGTTTAACCAGATATTCTCTCTGTGCTGCAATCAACGCGTACTGGGTTTCCATGGATTTAAGAACCTCTTTGTCGCTCTCGTAAATCCTTTGAACCATATCCATATTGGTCATAAAATCGGATATGCTGTCTGAACCCAGAATAACGTCCAGTACACCTACTCCGCCATTTTTGTACATTATTCGCAATCTGCTGCTTAATTGCTGGTTCTGAATTGCCATTTCGGCCTCCACCTGAACGAGCTGAGCCAATGCCTCATTAATTTTATCCTGTGTTGCACTTATATTCCCTTTTAAATTATTAATATCATTCTGCGTTTGATTAATCTGGTTTTCAAGGGAGCTTATATCCTTATTAAGTTTTACTTCAACTGATTTACCTTCATTAAGCTTTTTCTGTGCATCACTGATCTTGTTGTTTACATTCGAAAGGTCTTCCTGGCTTGCTTTTGTCGCATAAGAAACACCAAAATTTAACAAGGACACCATTAATGCAAATGTTAAGGTAAATATTAAAATTCTTTTCATATTTACCTCCTTTTATGTATCCAGGAACCTGCGCATAGATATAATACTTCCACACGCTCCAATGCTTACACCTACTGCTAAAAATATAATTACCAGATTCATCGTCATAAAGCTTACCGATACAATAGGCGTGGAAAGGATTATAAAGATATCCTGACCAATTAATTCAGATATTTTACTGTAACTGAAGGCTATTAGGCCAACAGAAATCAACGCAGAAATTATTCCTATTAAAACCCCTTCTACAAGAAAAGGTCCCCTTATAAACCAGTTGGTTGCACCGACATACTTCATCATATGAATTTCTCTTGAACGTGCAAGTACTGTCAGTTTAATCGTGTTTGAAACCACCACCACTGATACAATAATAAGAAATGACATAATAATTAAAGCCGATATCTGGATAAAATTTGTTATTTTAAGAAGTTTTTCAACTGTATCCTTATAATATTTGATGTCTTCTATTCCATTAATTGTCTTTGCTGTCTGAACAACTTTATCTGCTGCTTCAAGTTCACTTACGGTCACCAATATTGAATTTGGTAAAGGGTTGTTAGAAAGCGAATCAAGTAAATAACCGCTTTCTCCCCATTTGCTCTTCCATTGAGCAAGGGCTGCATCTTTATTTAAATATTCTGTATTCGCAACACCTTCCAAACCGTCAAATTTTTCTTTAATAAGCTGAGCATCTACAAATGTTGTCTCATCTAATAAATATATTTGAACTGTTTCATAATCTCGTTTTGAAGCTTCGGTCGCCATATTGATATTGACAACTGCGATAAAGAAAAGTCCTAAAATCAGCAGCATGGCAGTAATTGAAAATATGGAAGCTAAACTCATTGCTCTGTTTCTGAATACTTGAATGAAGGCCTGTTTTATTGAGTAAATTATACTATTCAACATCTTTACTAAATACACCTCCTTCAAAAGGAGTAACTAAGCAAGGTTCTTCATACAATTCTGCACCATACGCGCCTACATTGTCTCTGACAATCTTTCCTTTATCTATTACTATTACTCTTTTATTCATTCTGTCTACAATATCCTTAGCATGAGTTACCATTACAATAGTAGTACCTCTTAGATTTATTTGCTCAAGCAGTTTCATGATTTCCCATGAAGTCTCTGGATCGAGATTCCCTGTCGGTTCATCTGCAATCAGAACCGTTGGATTATTTACGATGGCTCTTGCAATTGCAACTCTTTGCTGCTCTCCTGCTGAAAGTTCATCTGGATATTTGTTCCCTTTATTTCCAATTCCAACCAGGCTTAATATCTGAGGCACCTGTCTTTTGATGGTTCTTTGACTTTTATGGATTATTTCCATGGAAAATCCAACATTTTCTGCTACGGTTTTCTTTGGAAGCAATCTGAAATCCTGGAAAACAATTCCTATGCTTCTTCTTAAAATAGGAATTTCCCTATTTGACAGAGTGGTTACCTCTGTGTCATTAACCCTAATACTCCCAGAATCCGCCTCAATTTCTTTTAAAATCAACTTAATAAATGTTGATTTACCTGCACCGCTGGACCCTACTAAAAAGACAAAATCCCCTTTGTCTATTGTTACGCTTACATTCTCTAACCCTACATTTTTTTTATAATATTTAGTCACCTTATCAAAAATAATCATTAAGGTAAAACCCTCCCCCTTTTTGCTAAAATTTGTTTTAATGCCACTATCTATTATAATACATTTTCCGCGCATTGTAAAAGAAATTAGCCAAAAATCGACTTAATAATTTTGTTTAAAGTGTTCTCCAATGCAATTTTTATTTGCCTTCCGCAAACTGGTAGCATGCAGTTGTATTCGGCAGAATAAAGTTCATCGGCTTTTATAAAAGGTATGTAATGTAACTCCTTTAATTTTAAAAACTGATGCAGTTCTCTTCTATTTATTCCGCCATTATACTTATTTACAACCCAAAAAATACGATGCCCTTTTTCCTCCAGGCTTTTGCAGTATGCGAGTGTTTGGAATCCCGCAAGAAGAGATGACGGCATAGGATCAATGACTACTATTAAGGCATCCATATCCGGTAAAAGTTCCATCATCTGGCTATGTATTTCAAAATCACAAATTATAACATCCCCTGGTGCATTGTTGATGATTCTATAATTATCAAAATTTCCTTCGGTGTTAGACTCTTTCCCATTTTTGTTCTCAGTTTTATTGACTTTTGGTTTATGTAATATCCAATTAATGCCATCATCAATATTTGTAATACCTCTTGTTGTTTTACCTAATAAATTCAATTGGAATAAATCATTGAAATTTCTCCCTGCGAATCTTTTATCAATTCCTAAAGAATCATAAGTGTATTTACTGCCAATATCCTTTTCTTTTACTATTTCAACAAAAGTAACTTTAATATTTTTATTCCCACTTAATAATTTGCTGGTTGAAGTAGCTACCAATGTTGCTCCTGCTCCCTGGCACAAAGGGACAACCCCAATTTTCATCCGTTCAAAATAATCATTATCATTAACGAGTTTTTCTCTTAATACAGATCTATCCAGACTAACACACCTCCTCATATCATTGTAATATTTTACCATTATTTTTTAATTATGTATATGGTAATTAATGTCATCTATTATAAAATTAAAAAATACACTGGCAGTATTAGATTTTCTAATATTTTCAGTGTACCTTTCTTAATGTAATATAAAACAGTTTTATCAAACATGTTATTTATTTGTTTAAAAGTCTTCTGCATGCGGCAGCAACAGCATCTGCATTCATACCATACTTTTTCTTTAATTCTTCCGGCTTCCCAGATTCACCATACGTGTCCATTTGACCGACTATTTCCATTTTAACAGGATAATTCTGTGAAACAACCTCAGCAACAGCCGAACCCAAACCCCCAATAATGGAGTGTTCTTCTGCAGTAACTATGAGTCCTGTTTCTTTAGCTGCTTTAATAATAATATCTTTATCTAAAGGTTTTATTGTATGAATATCAATAACTCTAGCCTCAATTCCTTCTTCCTTCAAGGTTTCTGCCGCCAAAAAAGCTTCGTTAACCATAATACCTGTGGCAACAATTGTGATATCTTTTCCCTCTCTGACACAGTTTCCTTTCCCAATTTCAATAATGTCATCATTTTTATAAAAATCAGGGACTGCATATCTTCCAAGTCTTACGTAAGCTGGCCCGTCTATTTCCGCCACTTGTCTTAAAAGCTTCTTAGTAGAAACACTATCTGAAGGATTAATTACCATCATCCCTGGAATGGTTCTCATTAATGCCATGTCCTCAAACGTCTGATGGCTTGCACCGTCTTCTCCTACGGTAATTCCCGCGTGTGTTGCACATATTTTGACATTTGCTCTTGTATATCCTATTGAATTCCTTATAATTTCAAACGCTCTGCCTGCAGCAAACATAGCAAAGGTGCTGGCAAAAACAACTTTTCCTGAAATCGCAAAACCTGTTGCAGCACCATAAATATTTTGCTCGGCTATACCCATATTAATAAATCTGTCTGGGTAAGCTTTTCCAAATTCTGCCGTCATTGTTGATTTAGAAAGATCTCCATCCAATACAACCATGTTTTTATATTTTTCTCCAAGCTCAATCAATACTTCTCCATAAGCTTGTCTTGTTGCCATTTTAATGCCCATTACCACAATCCTCCCAATTCTTTCACTGCCATTTCTGCTTCCTCATCATTTGGTGCTTTTCCATGCCAGCCGGCTATATCCTCCATAAAAGAAACTCCCTTACCTTTGATGGTTTTCGCAATAATTGCCGTTGGCTTGCCTTTAAATTCCCTGGCTTGGGACAATGCATCAATAATCTGTCCAATATTATGTCCATCTATGGATATTACATTCCAGCCAAAGCTTTCAAACTTACTGTCAATTGGTTTAACTGTCATTACATCATCATTGTTTCCGTCAATTTGAAGACCGTTCCAATCGATAATTGCTGTCAGGTTATCAAGTTTATAATGAGCTGACGACATTGCAGCTTCCCAGACCAGACCTTCCTGCAATTCCCCATCGCCTAATAAAACATACACTCTGCCGCTTTTTCCATCCATTTTATTTGCCATTGCAACTCCACCGGCGACAGAAAAACCCTGTCCGAGTGAACCTGTTGACATTTCAACTCCAATAACTTTCCGCATATCCGGATGGCCTTGAATCTTTGAATTTAATTTTCTCAGAGTGAGCAATTCTTCCTTTGGGAAATATCCTTTTTCTGCCAGTGTTGAATAAAGAACAGGGGCAGCATGACCCTTGGAAAGAATAAATTTGTCTCGATCTTTCATCTTGGGATCCTTCGGATCTATTTTCATTTCATGGAAATAGAGAACTGTTAAAATATCTGAAGCCGACAGAGATCCCCCCGGGTGACCAGACCCTGCTGCGTGAACCGCTTTGATAATACTGATTCTAATGTTGTTTGAAATATCTTCTAAATTTTTGAACGCCATTTTTTCCTCCTAGTTTTTGCCTTTAATAATTACCTTTATAATAAATAATGGCAGTTGAGCCATTCTTTTATATCTTGTTGGTTCTTTAATAAATCTGTAAAGCCACTCCAGTCCATGCTTCTGATAAAACTCGGGAGCCCTTTTTGCGGTCCCTGCCCATACGTCCAGGCTTCCACCTACGCCCATACCTACTTTTATATTTGTAAACTTATTCCTATGCTCAAAAATAAATTTTTCCTGCTTTGGCGAACCCAGGGCAACACAAAGAAAATCTGCTCCAGACTCATTGATTTCTTTAACGATTTGTTCTTCATCTTCCTTTTTAAAGTAACCATCTCTTGTGCCGCCTATAATTAATCCGGCATGTTTCTTTTTAATTGCCGCTCCAGCAAGTTCAGCTACAGATGCTCTTTCTGTGTTTGCCGGTTTACTCCCGAACAAATAAATTGATTTACCAGTTTTTTCCAAGTATTCTAATATCAGGCTTAGGAAATCCACGCCGGTTACCCTTTCTGAAAGAGGTTCTCCTAATATTTTTGACGCATACACCAGCCCTATCCCATCTGGAATAACCAGCCCCGCCTGTTCGATCAGTCGTTTTAATTCCAAATCCTTTGTTGCATTCAACACAATCTCTGAATTAGGGGTAACAATTAATTTGCAGCCATCCGTTTCCATCATTTCTCTAAAAACTTCCATTGCCAGCTGATTATTAACCATATCCACAGGAACATCAAGTATTTTAATTGTTTTATAGCTGTTCATATTATTTCTCCATCAGTTCCTTTATTATTTCTTCATTCATATCAAGCCTTTTAATGAGCACTTGTATTTTTTCTCTGACTTTATTTTTAGCCTTCACCCTGTTCCTCCAGGTTTTTTCAAATTCTTCAATAAAATACTCGTTGTCAAAATCATAAATGCTGCATATCGCCCGAAGTCCGATTGAATGCATAAACGAATTAATTTTTGGGTCATAGGATATGGCAATCATTGGGATCTCCATAATCGCTGCATGTATCAAGGCATGAAGTCTTACTCCCACCAAAAAGTCCATATTCCCTATGATACTAAGCATTTCATCGGTCAGATATTTATGCCTGATAACAAAAACTCTGTTTTCAAGTCTTTTTTCAATTTCATCGATTACACCCATATCTTCACTGTAATGAAAAGGGATCAGGACGATTTCCACATGATATTCCTCAATAAGTCTGTTCATGGAAATACAGAGCTGATCGACGAATTTGCTGTCCACCTTTCTTTCTCTTATGGCGAATCCAATTGTTGTCTTCTCTGGATTCTTTATAAATCCTTCATTTTTAAGTATTTTTCTGCCTGCTTCTAAAGAAACCTGTTTAATTCTAAGAACCGGATCCGCTGTCACTACAATTTTGTCACCAGGTATGCCGATTTCAACAAGTAATTCTTTTGACGCATCATCTCTTACGACGATTCCGTCTGTTTTACTTAAAATTCTATAGGTTATTTTCCGATTAAATACTGAATTGATTGGTCCTATCCCCTGGCTGTAGATCAGCACTTTTTTCCCCAGTATTTTTGCGGCCCACATAATGAACAGATAATAAAAAATACTCCTTTTACTCGTTACATCCTGAAGAAGACTTCCTCCTCCGCTTATTAAAATGTCACATTTGCTGATTGCTTTAATAATATCAATAACCGATTTTCTGTTCACTGCATGAACACCATATTTATCCATTGTTGAAACCGGATCCTTAGATAATACGGTTATTTCAATCTGGTCCAGCTTCTCTTTTAAATTATCAACAACTGCACTTAAAATTGATTCATCTCCGATATTATTGAATCCATAATATCCCGAAATAAGCAATTTATTCATCTTATTACTGTTCAAGCTAAACTCCTTTACTTTCAAGACGGTTTTTGAAATACTTCAAATATCCTTTGTATAATGCATCAAATATAAGTATTCCAAAGACACCAACCATTATTCCAAGCATTAATGAATACCCGGTTCTGAAAAATCCCAAATATAAAGGTGTTCTGATGTGCATAAACGTATTAATCACTGATGTTACACCAATAACCCCGCCTAATCCAAATATGATCGGCCAAAGTTTGAAGCCTCTGATGGACGTATAAACCATCAGCATAATGGCAGGAAAAGCAAACAAGAATTCTTTTGATCTTGGCCTTGCAATTAAATAGTCTTCCAGCTTATTTCTAAACAACATTTCATAACTTGAAACCTGAATGGATGAATCATGCCCGGTTCTTATGATGTAGTATGCTCCTACCGCACCCAGTACAGCTGCCAGCAAAACCATCCAGACCCTGACATTCGTATTAATCATATCCTTTATATCTGAAAATTCCAGTTTTCCCGGTTTTTCCTTCCTGCTTTCAAACCCGAAGTATGCTAAATAAGCCATTACAAAGTAAGCCATTGGCAGGAGCTGCGCCGCTTTTACACCTCTGAATGTATTAATCTCCAGCATAAAATTAACAGAAGAAATTGGCGCCGCGGTAAACATTCCTCCGATGAGCGCAACTATAACGGAAAGCACCAGTGTCATAACGGCCAGCATAATGATTTTAGTCAGTTTTGCGTCTCTACTCAGACTGTCAGCAAAATCCTTACTGAGCTTTGTATATAATGTTACTGCGATACAGCCAAAAATGACCGCTGAGGAAAAGCTGGTAATCAACACAATCCAATTAGGAAGGAACAGGTATGCCCCAATTACTCCTAAAAATCCAACTGCAGCTAAAACCACTTTTGTTTTTCTTTTTATTGAAAGGAAGGCATCCACCAGCAGAATTCCTGAAAAGATACATCCAAACCCTAAAATTAATTTCAGGATTGGGTTAATTTGCTGATTTGCCATAATTGTTGCATCACCAAAGGATATATCATGCTTACTCAATCTTGTTTCAAGATTACCAAACATTTTTTCGTATACTGTCGGATCTGTTACATAGGTATGAAGGTCTTTATACTCCATTACAGGTTTAAAGTAAATCACTCTGATGTTTCTTTCTGAAACAGCTCTGAATAAAGTGTTTTCAATTTCTTCTGCGCCTGGATAACCGTAATACTGATATCTGTTTTGAATATAATTCCAAACAGAAAATATTCTTACAGTATTATAATTGTTGGCTTTTGCTATATCTTCTACACCATACTGCATAATATTCTGCAGCTGTGTCGTGTTTTCAATTAATCCAATTACCACATCCTTTTTATCGAGATATTCCTCGGCCGTTTCAACCCCGTCATCATAACCGATTACTGCCTCTCCACCCACAATGATATATTTTGGGTTGATGTGGTACTTCTCATATTCGGCTATGACTGCCTTTGCATATTTTTGGTCATTCCATCCATTATAACTTAAGGTTCTAGGAACAATTTCCATTCCTGCCGCTTGAATTTTTTCAACTTTTTCCGGGAAAAAGCCCAAACTGATGTACATCAGTTTGGAACCGTTGTAATCCACTTTCTCCATAAATCCAGCATTTTTCGAATTCATTTCTTTATATTTTTCAGTGTATAGAGTTACATCAGATGTCCCGTTCAATACAGCAAAACCTTTGTCTCCACTTTTTACAGTGAAATACATTTCTGGCTGTAGACGCTCTTTTATTGCATTTAAAACAAAATCACTCGTTTCTGAGTTATCCAGTTCTATCAGCACATCGTATGGATCAAAACCATTTTTTTCCAATTCCAAAACCAATTCTGACGGGTATTGATCTCTCCAGTTTGCCTGTTTGGTAATCTCTCCCATTAAATTGCCACTTACAGGAATTTCAACATCCTCCATAAGCGACATGATATTTTCTTCCGAAAGGCCAACCTTAGTGATACCCATCTCATTCTTAAATTCATTTAACCACCATGAAATATCTTTATCTGATTGTTCTGCCATTGCAACTAATTCGTTATAATCTAAAACAACATCATATGATTTATTACTGCTTTCAATAACACCTCTTCCACCAATAATTGTAATAGCAACAATAAAGGCAACTATAATTCCTATCAATATATATTTGTTGTTTTTAATAAATTCTTTCATATTCTGCTCGCTTCCTATTGTATCGTGTAGTTTCCTCTAATAATAACCCAAGCTTCCGTCGAAACCATAATTCCTCTACCATCTTTTCTTGGTATTAACAGTAAATGATTTGCTGCCACTGAATTACCTGTCATTAAGTCTTTACCTGCTGAAATATCCGACACACCATTAGCCCCATTATCTATTGCTGTGGCTTCGCCGCTTCTAAGTATTATTTCAGTACCCTCATCACCAATGAGGGTTTGCCCGGCTTCAAGTTTAACCGG
The DNA here is from genome assembly GCA_016650115.1 of Peptostreptococcaceae bacterium. Lineage (GTDB taxonomy): Bacteria > Bacillota > Clostridia > Peptostreptococcales > Anaerovoracaceae > JAENWH01. The sequence goes on from JAENWI010000010.1 coordinate 17,137, forward strand.
CAAATAGGAGACTTTGCTGTCGACATAGCTTTTAGTAACAACCGGGTCAGTTTCTGATCCAGGGATGTTTACCGCCGCCGAAACACCTGCTATTCCAAGTATAAAAACACTAATTAAAACCATTATTGTAATTCTCTTCATGTGATCACCTGTTCCTTTACCATTATCTGCAATGCTTTCGCAGTGTAATAACAAATATCCCCTGCAATAAGCCCGTGCTCTCCTAAATCTTCTTTTGCAAGGTCTCCGGCCAACCCGTGAATGTATACGCCGATTTTCGCTGCTATTTGAGTCTCATATTTTTGTCCGCACAAACTGACGATTATTCCTGTTAAAACATCTCCCGTTCCACCCGTTGACATCCCAGGATTTCCGTTTTTATTGGTCCATATTTCTTTTCCGTCAAAAACAACCGTGTGATTACCTTTTAAAACAACAATCGCATTTGACAGTTTATTAAGTTCTCTTGCGACCTCTTCTCTACTAAGGTTAACAGCGGTTTTATCTTTATGATGAAGTAGCCTCATCGCTTCTCCCATATGAGGTGTTATTATTATTTTTGCTTTACTGTTCTTTAATAGTTGCAGTCTGTTGTCTTTTGAAAGCATATTCAATCCGTCTGCATCAATTACAATAGTCTTGCTGTATTTTTCAAGAATTTCCTTTAACAGCGAAAAATCTTCCTCATTGTTTCCAAGACCAGGGCCAAAAGCAATTGCATCATACTTTTCAATCCCGGAGATAGCACCTTCCCTCGGAATGCAGGTTGCTTCCAGAACTGCTATTTGAACGACTGATAAAATGTCTGGCGGAACACACATTTGGACAAGCCCTGACCCGGATCTCAACGCACCTTTTGCACAAAGTGCTGCAGCACCTGCCATTCCCTTGCTTCCCGCTATAATTAATACTTTCCCATAATCTCCTTTGTGGCTGTCGGGGTTTCTCTCAGCTAATTTAAACATCATCATAATCCAAGAATCAATGATGCCAGTAAGAAATACGTGACAACTGAAATCATATCTGTAATAGAGGCTATCATTGGGCTCGCCATTAATGCAGGGTCAATTCCAACTTTTTTGGCTGCCATTGGAAGCATGCTTCCAATACTTTTTGCTGCCATCACGATAATTAACATGGAAATACAAACCGCAAGACCAATCCATGGGCCTTCTCCATCCAGCCAGCAAATTCTGGCA
>JAENWI010000178.1 GCA_016650115.1 Peptostreptococcaceae bacterium
ACATGGGGAAAGTTGCAGGAGCAAATGCTGCGGGAGATGAAAAATTATATAAAAAAACTACGCCAGCGGTAACCTTTACCGGCATGAAAACCAGCATTTTCTCAATTGGCGATATTGGAAAAACGGAAGGCAAAAGCTATAAGACCAAGGAATTTTGCGATGAGGAGAACCTTGTTTATAAAAAGCTATACTTTTTAAACGGCAGATTCTGCGGCGGCATACTGATTGGGGATACGAAATCTCAAAAGGAAATCTTCGCTGCTTTCGAGGGGAAATTGCCGATAGATAAAATGTAAAAATATAAGAACAAAGTAAAAAAAATAAAGAATATTTTTAAAACACGGGGAGATTAAGGGCTATCATTTTATAGCCCTTTTGTGTTATAATTAAATTTGATAATTTGCAAGCATTAAATCCAAAAAAATATTATTCTTTATGTATAATATTCAAATAATAATAACAAAGTAAGAGGAGAACAAGAATGGGATTTTCAAACGAAGTCGGGATAGACTTGGGTACAGCGAACGTATTGGTATATATTAAAGGGAAAGGGATTGTTTTAAACGAACCTTCTGTTGTTGCGATAAATAAAGACACAAATGAAATACTGGCTGTTGGGGAAGAGGCCAGGAGAATGCTTGGCAGAACTCCAGGTAATATAGTTGCTGTCAGGCCACTTAGAGACGGTGTTATTTCAGACTATGATATAACGGAAAGAATGCTGAAGCACTTTATTAGAAAAACATGTGGTGCAGGAAAGTTTTTTAAACCTAAAATAATGGTTTGCGTTCCAAGCGGCGTTACCGAAGTAGAGAAGAGAGCTGTAAGAGAAGCAACCTTGCAGGCTGGAGGAAAAGATGTTTTCCTAATGGAAGAACCGGTAGCGGCTGCCATCGGCGCAGGATTAGATATTTCGAAGCCTGATGGAACGATGGTTATTGATATAGGTGGCGGGACAACGGATATTGCGGTTATGTCTATGGGAGGTATCGTTGCCAGTGCATCCGTTAAAATCGCTGGTGATAAGTTTGATGATGCTATTATCAAATATATGAGAAAAGAACATAAATTATATATAGGAGAGAGAACGGCTGAAGAGTTAAAGGTGAATATAGGGACGGCATATCCAAGAGAAGTGAACATTTCCATGGAGTGCAGAGGAAGAGATCTTGTTACAGGTTTGCCAAAAGTAGTGGAGGTTTCTTCAAAAGAAATTATGGAAGCCCTTGATGAATCCCTGTCAAGTATTTGTGAATCTATACACAAAGTGTTGGAAATGACGCCACCTGAGCTTGCTGCTGATATCAGCAACACAGGAATAGTAATAACAGGCGGAGGCGCCCTTCTTTATGGAATCGACAAGAGAATAGAACAACGAACAGGGTTGATTTCTACTATTGCAGAAAATCCAATGGATTGTGTTGCTATAGGAACGGGAAAAGCTTTGGACTCAATGCTTATTCTTGAAAACGCAGCATTGAATAAGAAAAAGCCATACATGTAAAAATTGCTAATAAAGCCCTCACCGAGGGCTTTTAAAATATTGAAAAAGGAGAAAACAATGAAATTGGAGTTAATTGCAACTGCTACATTTGGACTTGAAGCTGTTGTTAAAAGAGAAATAGAAGCATTAGGTTATAAAATAATCAAGTCGGAGGACGGGAAAATAACCTATTTGGGGGATGAAAGAGCCCTTGTGAAATCCAACTTATGGCTAAGGTCTGCTGATAGAGTTCTGGTTAAAATGGCAGAGTTTGAAGCAAGAGAATTTGAGGAGCTTTTCCAGCAGACGAAGGCAATTCCATGGGAGGAGTGGATTCCACTTGATGGCAATGCAATTGTTACAGGGAGCTCAGTCAGATCTCAGCTTCATAGCGTGCCTGCTTGCCAAAGTATTGTTAAAAAAGCCATTATTGAAAGATTAAAGGGATATTATGATGTTGAAAAGTTTGCCGAGACTGGGGCGGAATATACGGTTAAAGCCAGCCTCTTAAAGGATAGAGTCACCATTACAATAGACAGCAGTGGAGCGGGGCTCCATAAAAGAGGCTATAGAATTGCTGATGTTGAAGCGCCTATCAAGGAAACCTTGGCAGCAGCAATTGTCCAACTGTCTTTCTGGAAAGAAGGCAGACTTCTTGTGGATCCTTGCTGTGGGTCCGGAACTATTGCCATAGAGGCTGCTTTAATTGGAAGAAATATGGCACCTGGCCTCAATAGAAAATTTATGAGTGAAACATGGCATGTCATCCCAAAGAAAATATGGGAGGAAGAACGAAATAAAGCAGCTGCAGCTATTAAAAAAGACGCAGACATAAAAATAGAGGCTTCAGACGTTAATCCCAGAGCAATCAAGGCCGCCATGCAAAATGCTGCAGAAGCAGGAGTGGATGACTGTATCCATTTTGACACCTTGGACATAGAAAATCTTGAGGCGAAGGATAAACAGGGAATAATTGTTACTAATCCTCCTTATGGAGAAAGAATTGGCGATGAACGGGATATTCAAAAGATTTACAATGCATTGGCAAAATTCTTTAAAGAAAACAATACCTGGTCACTGTTTTTAATAACATCGGATAAGGATTTTGAATTCAAGGTGTTTGGCAGAGGAGCTGACAGAAGAAGGAAGCTTTATAATGGAAGAATAGAAGCGTGCTTATATCAGTTTCATGGAGTTAAAATACCAAGAGAAACACAATAAAAAGTCTAAACTTTTACTAAGGCTTAGGCCTGGGTAAAAGTTTTTTTGAGAGGTGGAAAAATGTTTTTTAGAAAAACAAAGGAAGAAACACTGGATGATCTGGGTACACAGGCAGAAGGATTGACAGAGGCACAAGCAGAAGCACAAAGAGAAAAGTATGGTATGAACCAGCTGCAGGAAGTCAAGAGTAAATCGGTTTTAACGGTTTTCATTTCCCAATTTGCGGATTTACTGGTAATCATATTAATCTTCGCAGCAGGGATTTCAATCTTAACGAATAACATTGAAAGTACACTTGTAATTTTATTTGTTATTATAATGAATGCAGTATTGGGAACTGTTCAGCATTTTAAAGCAGAGCAGTCGCTCAAAAGCCTGAAAGAACTTTCTGCGCCTTTGGCAAAGGTTATTAGAGAGGGTTCGAGAAAAGAAATTGATGCCAGAGAAATTGTTGTTGGAGATATCATTCTCTTGGAAGCTGGAGATATTGTTCCTGCAGATGGAAGAATCATCCAGAACTATTCAATGCAGGTTAACGAAAGCGCTTTGACTGGGGAATCGGTTGCCGTGAATAAGTTTGATCAAAAAATTGATTTAGAGGACGTCTCTTTAGGAGATCAGAAAAATATGGTTTTCTCCAGTTCCCTTGTAACCTACGGCAGGGCACTGGTTGCCATTACAGCT
>JAENWI010000129.1 GCA_016650115.1 Peptostreptococcaceae bacterium
TTATTAAGGTATAAACGAATAAAAACAAAAAAATATATTTTATTAAAGTATGAACTGAATTTTATTTTCTGCGATAAAAAAGAATTGGATTAAAAATTAATATTAAAAATATGCGCCACCCGGTTAAATCCAAGGGTCAAGCGATATAACCCTAATGAAATACTCGATAACAGTATTGAGCGATTACAAAGCTAGTAACCTTGTTTTAAAAAGACGACATAGATGCTCAAATAGTAACCACTGGGCAGAAAAAATAAAATAATGTTTTAAAAATACGACATAGAAAAAATGGTGGGCAATAAAAATACGGCACATTCTCTAGTGAGTGCCTATATAAAAAAAGGATACATTCAGAGTGTGAAAAGAAACTTATATGTTACAATAAGTCTCGAAACGAAAATGCCGGTTGTTAATAGATTTGTGATAGCTAGCCATGTGACAGGCAGTTCTTTTATATCTCACCATACTGCATATGAATATTATGGCATGGCTAATCAGGTTTTTTATGAGCTATACATATCTTCGGAAACAGAATTCAAAAGCTTTTCTTTTGACGGATACAACTATAAATATATACAGACTAAAATGAATCAAGGAGTCAATAAATCTGGTGACGATATTTGTGTGACGGATTTGGAACGAACAGTAATTGACAGCATTAAGGATTTTGAAAAAATAGCTGGAGTAGAGGAACTGTTGCGTTGTTTGGAAATGATAACGTTTTTGGATACAACTAAACTTAAGAAGTATTTAGTTGCATATAACTCGCAAATTCTATATCAAAAGGTTGGATATATCCTTGGTCACTTCAAATCATCAATGAAATTAGATGATGATTTTTTTGCGTTTTGTAAATCAAAATTAAATAAAAGTGTTCGTTATTTTTATAATGGGATTGAGAAAGAATCACCTATCTATGATAACTTTTGGCAGATATTTGTTCCTGTATCGTTACTTTCGATAATTGACAAGGGAGGGAATGAACTTGTTTAAATATGAATTGACCTGGATTATTTAATGCCGGTGAGCAATCAAACGCAAATGACCTCAAATTGAATATAACGATAATATGAGATAATCTGTGAATTTCAGGAATGGAACTACAGATAAATCTCAAAGAAAAATTCCAGGTTAAAATTTTTGAGGAATGTAACATTTTATGGTATAACATAAATGTAGGAATAAAGTATAAATGGAGGCAAACAATGAAATCAATAGATGATAAAATAAATAGAGTAAATGCAACAATGTCTATGGAAAATATGCCACTTACCAACGCAAACAAACAGCAATTGCGAGACTGCTTGACCGGTAAAACTTCATTTAAAGCTGCCAAAGAGTACCTAATTGAAAAGCATACCAGAGCTCCACAAGCCAAATCTCATGAAAGATATTTATAGCTGGGCAGGGCAATTGCGGACTACCTTTGGTGAAATAAATGTGATGCATCCATTTAGAGATGGGAATGGTCGGGTGCAAAGAATATTTATTGAAAATCTGGCTAATGTTTCTGGATATAGTATTGATTTTATTTGTATTACTGGAGAAGAAATGATAGAAGCTTGTCATGACTCATATATTTGTAAAAATGATAAATTGGAAAAACTTATTACAAGATCTATTAGCCCTATATCAAAAAAAGAACAAGAAGAGTTTATTAAAATAATAGGCTGCGTGAGACTATAGAGTTGATTGACATCATATTGCCAATCAAAATAATTTGGTTTATAGAAAGAAACCGTCAAGATAATTCTTGGCGGTTTCTTTCTATATTTGGACATTATCATAAATGGATTATATTGGGCGACTTTGGATGTGGGGTTCCTAGACGGTGCTGCTGTTCTTAGAGATAACGGAAAAATGAGGATTTTGGATGCAGATTATCATGTTTTCAAGAGAAGAGAAAACAATCAAATCAACCAAACAATAATTTTTTCAAAATATGTGTACATATATGCTGCGTTGTGGTATTATTTGTAGCATAGATGTACAAAGAAGGTGATTCGATATGACTGGCAATGAAACTGCAATCCAACAAATTTTAATAAATAATAACGGCATTGTTACGACCACTCAAGTAACTGAAGCTGGAATACCAAGACGCTGTCTTAGCGCCATGGTTGAATCTGGTGCTATTTACAAAGTAACTCGTGGCATTTATGCACTTCCAGATGTTTGGGAGGATGAACTATTTTTTATGCAGTACCGTTTTACAAAGGGAATTTTTTCGCATGAAACGGCCTTGTATCTTCATGGCATCGTAGATCGCACTCCGATTCGATACACCATGACATTTCCTTTTGGATACAACACTGGTAGTGTTAAAAAACAAGGTGTCATTGCAAAATTATCCACTGAAGAAACATATGATTTAGGGATTATCACAATGCATTCCCCTGGCGGTAATCCTATTAATGTATATAATATTGAACGCACATTATGTGACATTGTTAAATCGCGCCACAGAGCCGATATTCAAGTGATTAATCAGGCCATGAAGACTTATGCAGGTTCTAAGAATAAAGACATTGCAAAACTAATGAATTATGCCGAAAGGCTCAGGGTGAAACCTAAGATTTTGAGGTATATGGAGGTTTTGTTATGAGTACAAATAATGCGATGCAATTAAAACCATATGTAAAGAAAATGGCTGCCGAAAAGAACATCTCTGCGCAGCTTGTCATGCAAAACTATATGATGGAACGGTCAGTGGAAAGGGTTTCTCTTTCAAAATATCAGTTAAAGACGATGTGGCTTTTTCGGTGAATAGAACAACCAATATTCGCGAAACCGATGATTATCCGGGAATTCGTGTAAGCTTGACAGCTAGCCATCCTCCTTTGAAGGTGCCCATAACGGTGGACGTAACTACCGGTGATAAGATTACACCCCGCGAAATTGAGTATACTTTCCGCTTGTTATTCATAAACATATTTGTCTTAAATGTATCCAAAATAGAAAAAGATGCAAATAAGACAATTACAGTTACAGAAAGGGGGGGTGGAGACAGCTATGAAATCAAATGAAATACTCACATATTTTAATGACTCGAAAATTCATCATTTGGATGAATTATACTGTTTGCTTTCACGTAAAAACCCTAAAGAGATACCCTCGAAAGCGACCTTGCAAAGATTATTGAATCGATTAAAGAATCAAGGTGATATCTATTCAGTTAGCAAAAATGTATACGCAAAAGGAAAAAGACAAACTTATGAACCCGAGTATGATATAAAACTTAGAAGATTGGATAATTATATCAAAAATGAATACTCCGAAATAGACTATATTGTATGGGATACGAGTTGGTTAAAAATATTCAGTCATAACTACTATATGTCCTCATATAAAGTCGTTGAAGTAGAAAAAGGATTTGAGGAAACAATATTTCATCACGTTAAATCCAAATATCCTAATACATTTTTCAATCCATCTGAAAAAGAATATGAAATGTATATCGATAACCCTGAAACTATTATCATTAAATCGCTTTTAAAAAGAGCGCCCATTTCAAAATCAAGCAAAGGTAATTATCCTAAGATTGAAAAGTTAATCGTTGATACCTATGTCGAGAAGGCTGCATTCAACTGGTTGCAGGGCGTCGAATGGAAACGGATGCTTAACAATATGATAGATAGTTGTGAAGTTGACATGACTACTTTAATAAATTATTCATTGTACCGAAAGAATGAACAGATTTTGGGAAATTTCTATTCGGCCGTGAATAATTATCGAAACGAAACGGATTCCATTAATCAATTCTTTCGCTATTCAGTTGGGGAGAATGAAAATGGAATAGACTGGAAAACTGTAAACCTAAAAATTAAAGAGAATCTAATTGCTACATGCTGCAAATGTGAAAACAATCTATGCGCTAAGGAAAGAATTTAAGCATTTGAAAACAAAGGTGCCTACCCTTTGGACCAACTCATATTTTGTCTCAACAGTTGGAGGGGCACCATTAGGTATGATTAAACAGTATATTGAAAATCAAAAAACATCGCAAAGGAGTTAACCTTTGAAAACATCAGCATGTATAAAATTGCTTCCAACAAAAGCGCAAAAGACTTTAATCAAATCGACCATGAAAGAATATATCAAATTGGTAAATTCTATTGTGGCCGATTATGTGGATGTAATGGAAAATTTAAAATACACAAGAAAGGATGTCACAGCTAATTTGCCAAGCGCTGTAAAGAATCAGGCAATTCAAGATGCTTCCAGTATTTTTAAAAAGTACAAGAAGGAAGTCGCTTTAAACAGTAAAAGCAAAAAGCATCATACCAAAGCAAAGCGCCCTGCCGAACCGAAAGAAGTAAAAGTGCCTATTTTGAAAAAGGAAGTATCCATTTGGAACAATCAGAACTTCAACGTCGAAAACGGTCTTGTTTGATTTCCCGTTATAATTAATGGGAAATCAAACAAGATTAAAGTTAAAGCTGTAATAACGCCGTACCAAGAAAGAAAATTAAAGAATAAACTTGGCTCACTTCGGATTACCGTAAAGTCTGGTAAATTCATAGCTCAAATTGCCAGCGAAACACCGGCTTTGGACATTTTGGGCCACCAAACTATGGGCATTGACCTCGGCCTTAAAATTCCGGCTGTTGCGGTTTGCGAAAACCATAAAGTTAAGTTCTTTGGTAACGGTCGTCAAAACAAATACATGAAGCGAATGAACCGGGCTAAAAGAAAAAAGCTCGGTAAACTTAAACAACTTGAGGCAATCAGGAAACTGGACAACAAAGAACAACGATTCATGAAAGACAAGGACCATAAAATAAGCAGACAAATCGTTAATTTCGCAATAGCGAACAATGTTTCATCGATTCGTTTAGAATCACTTTCTGGCATTCGCCAGACGGCAAGAACAAGCCGTAAAAACGAA
>JAENWI010000015.1 GCA_016650115.1 Peptostreptococcaceae bacterium
CCCCCAGCTTATCCCCTACAAATGTCAAAAGTCCTGCAAGGAATGCATTTGTAAGGAACCCCGTTATAAATATTGCCCCGTTATATTTATCTTGCAGATGCGATTTGGCAGCCCCTACGATAGAATCCATTGCTGCAAGCAATCCCATTGTAATGTAAAAAGAAAATTCAGTCGGGTAAGAAATATTAAAGAAAAAACCCATAAACAACCCCGCACCCAGCCCAAGAACCATTGCTATAATCATAATGCCTCAACCTCCTTCACTTTTTCTGAATATTCATAGTTTTTTTCACGTGTATAAGCCGGAATATGTATTTCATCTGACAGCTCAATTTCGAAGAGTACTCCCCAGTTTTTCAAAGAGGCGCCATACCCTTCAGGTCCAATTAGTGAAGATGCCATTCTGTTTTCATCTCCAATCGCTCGTATCGTAAACGGCCGCGCATAACGCACTCCATTAATTTCTACAGTATATCCAGAACAGATAACAGATGAAGTTTCCACCATTCTTTCCCCGTTTACGCTGATTGCCTCTGCTCCGTTTTTTTTCAAATCATTGATGACAATCAGAATATCCGCATCATGAACCAGGATATTATTAATATTTTCTCCTTCGAAAAGAGGTCTGACCCCATCATCAATTGTAACGATGACTCCCGGTCCCTTTAAGTCCACTGCGCCGCTGAACATACCATAAAGGTCTCTTTCTTTTTCAATATTAGAAACCAGAAGATCAGCACTATCAGTATTTGAGCTTTCATATAAGGTGACCTCTTTTCCGGTCTCTTTAATTAAGTTATTTGTTTTCTCAATTTCTATTTTTTCGCTCTCAATCGTTGTCTTATAATCCGTTATAGTCTTTGCTGAAACATAAAGCATTTGTCCCTCAGTCGTTTTACCCTGAATAATGATTCCAAACCCCAGCATCACGCATAATAGAAAAATAAGAATATTTGTTCTGTTCATTATCACACCTATCTAATTTTTTGCTTCAGGAATAGATTCGGCATATTTGAAAATAATAACATCATTATATCTGCCAATTAATATTTTATCTTTAATTTCCGTATCTACCACAAGATTGTATTTAGCTTTCATAATATAAATAATACCGCCTCTCAGGTTTATTGCCCCATCCAGAGTCTGCGGATTTCCAATCGCTTTTATAAAGTAAGGCGGTGCTGTCGGGGTGCCGTTTATATTAATATTTGATCCAGCTAGACTTATTTCAGTGGTGTTGGAAATTCTTTGCTCATTGATGGAAATTGCCTCTGCTCCTGCTTCTTTTAAACGATTTACCAGACCTAAAAGCAGGTCGAAATTATTAGTTATGACGCTGTAATCCTCCTGATATTTATCTGCAACAGGATCGTTAATTGTAATAAGAACACCAGGCCCCTGAACATCAACGACGCCTGAGAACATTCTGTATTTTTCCAAATCATTTACCATTCCACTTACAAATGTATCTTCTTTGGCTTTTTCGCTTTCAATAGCAGTAAGCCTTTTCTCCAGGTCAATCAGTTGTTGAAGAGCCTCTGCTTTTTCTCCCTTCACCTTGTCCAATTCCGCCTCATATCCCTTTAATTTTGCCAGAGGTACCAGCCCTCCCTGATCAGAACCTGCATTCGTACTGATTTGAACAGACAAAATCAGCCCTATAAATAAGGCTAATAAACCAACTGTTATTGCCGAGCCATTTTTTTTCATCACTTTCATTTACCTCAAACTTCTAAACCATAGGACTAAAGGAACAGTAATTATCACTGCCGACCTTTATAATGCCCCTCTCTACACCCTTATTAAATAAATCCTGTAATACCGTTTGCAAATTGCCAGCTTCCATACTGTTGAGAATATTTTCAGGAGTTCCTTCACAAATCAGATTATCATAAATATACGCTTTTATGATAATGTTAGTGATATCTATTTTCTTGAAATACATATCATTTTTTTCCATTGACTGAAGCATAAACAAGGTATCCGTCAGTACTGAATTTTCTTCTACAAGCAAAGCCTTGCCTGGAGTCATTTCTTTTATGGTCATTCCCAACAGAAGGGTAAGCTTTGGTTCGACATCTGAATGCCTTAATACCAAACCATTCTCATCAAGAATGATATATTTTTCTCCATAAGGAATCACGGTTGCTTCTTTTCTCTCCTCAACGGTAATGGTAATTGTGCTTGGAATTTTTCTATTTACCGAAACATTCTTCATATATGAATCCTTTAACAGATTCTCCTTCATTTTTCTCGTCTCAGCTTTAAATAAATTCACCCCAACCTTTGCCCCTGATATTTGAATAATTTGTTCTGAAGTATAATAGCTATTGTTTTTTACAACTATTTTATTGACATCAAACAAAGTTGATGAAAGAGAAAAATACAGAATAATGCCTATTATAACGACTATCAATAGTCGAAGTAGCCAATTTTTCTTCTTTCTTTTTTTTCTTTTTCTTGGTTTCTTTATATCCATCTGACTCTTTTGTTCTTCAGTCAGATTTTTAATTTTTCGAATCATTTTTCCCCCATGAAAACTATTATAAATCGTCAATGATAGTTTTATAAATTATTTCAGTCGCTGTTTCATGTGCACAATTTTTACTTGCAGTTTCCATTTTTTCCAGTCTGCCCCTGTCTGCCATTAGCATTTCAACTGCTTGAATCACCCTGTCTTCATCAAGATTTTTTTCCTGGATAAGAATGGCACTTCCTGTTTCAGAAATAGCCTTTGCATTGAAGAATTGATGGTTGCCAGTAACGTTTGGAGAAGGTATCAGTATTGATGCCTTGCCACAAATAGTGATTTCCGCAATTGTAAGTGCTCCCGCTCTGCTGATCACCAGGTCTGCTGCACCCAGATAATTCTGCATATTATCAATGTATTCAAGGATTTTTATTTTATCAGAAAGCCTTATTCCCTGGGTCTCCAGTTCGCTGATTACCCTTTCATAGTATACCTTGCCCGTACCAAAAAAGATAAATAGATCAGGGTCAGCATTTAGTGTTTTTATCACATTTATAATCTCATTATTCAATACGTCAGCGCCTCCGCTGCCCCCAAATGCCAGAATAACGAAATCCTTCTCTGATATTCCCAACTTTTCCCTGCATTCGGTCTTATCATTGTGACAGAATTCACTTCTGACTGGATTGCCGGATAAAACAATTTTTTCTTTGTGCTTAAAGTTTTTTTCTGCTTCCTTAAAACCGATGAAAATCTTATCCACATACTTTTCAAGCAGTTTATTGGTAAGCCCCGGAAAAGCGTTCTGTTCATGAATATACGTTTTAACCCCTAATTTACTAGCAGCCCTGACCACCGGTCCGCAAACATATCCGCCTGTTCCAATAACCATGTCCGGCTTAAATTCATTTATAATATTCTTTGCATCTTTAAATGCTTTTGGCAATTCCAATAACACTTTAATGTTTTTAAATATGTTTTTTCTATTGAATCCTCTGATTTTAATAAATTTTATCTCATATCCGCTTTTTGGCACAATAGATTTTTCATGTCCTCTTTTTGTCCCTACAAAAATTATTTCCGCCTCTTTATGTTCTTTTCTGATTTTGTCAGCAATGGCAATCGCAGGATATATATGTCCCCCTGTTCCGCCGCCTGTCATCATAACTCTCACTTTAGAACCTCACTTCCATTTACTTGTTTTTTTGTGTCTTTTGAAATGTTAAGTAATATCCCCATTGAACACATGAACAGTAACAATGCATTCCCGCCATAACTGATGAATGGCAATGTAACCCCCGTTGGTGGCATTGAAGAAGTAACAACTAAAACATTCAGAATTACCTGAAGTGCCAGCATGGTTGTAATACCTGCCGCTACTAAAGTGCCAAAAGGGTCTTTTGCATTTATTGCAATCTCGTACCCTTTCCAAATTAAGACAAGATAACAGATTAGAAGAGCCATTACCCCGATAAACCCAAGTTCTTCCGCTATGACTGCCAGAATAAAATCATTCTGCGCTTCAGGAAGATGAAGATTTTTTTGAATACTTTTTCCAATTCCAACCCCAAATACACGGCCTGATCCCATGGCAAACAAAGACTGCATTACCTGGTAACCCGTACCTAAGGGGTCTGCAAATGGATCAATAAAACTGGTAACCCGTTTGAGTCTATAACCGTCTGGATCAGAAAATATTAATACAAAAGCGCCAACACCGCCAGCAATGATTGTCCCAATAAAATATCTCCATTTTGCTCCTGCAAAAAGCATCATTGACATAGTAATGCCAAAAATTATCACCGCAGTAGACATGTTCGGTTGGAGCATAATCAGCCCGCCAAACAGGATTGTAATCCCAAACATCGGTACTAGGCTTGTCGACATTTTATTTATACTTTTCGGTCGGCTGCTGAAATAGTAAGCGACAAAAATAATTATTGCAATTTTAGCAATCTCGGAGGGCATCACTGTAAACCCGCCAAGGCCAAGCCATCTGGTCGCATAATTTCTCGTAATACCCAACGGCGTAAAAAGAAGCGCAAGTAAAACTGCACTTATGATGATTCCCGGCCATGCAATTGCCTTATAATATCTATAGTCTATTCTGCTGATTACAAGCATCAGAACAGTTCCCAGTCCAGCCCAGAATATTTCTCTTATTAGATAATGATAGGGTGTTCCATACTCATTGATCGAATTATAATAACTGGCACTAAACACCATGATAATCCCAAATATAACGAGACCTATGGTCAAAGCAATAAGGGTGAAATCTGCTTCCTTTTTTTTCCGCACTTTCTTCTTTTTTGTTATTTGCTTTTTAATTATTTGCTTTTTAATTGCTTGCTTTCTCTTCATCTTATCCCTCAAGATTTTTTTGCTTTATTGCTCTAAACTGCTGACACAACGTTTAAAATGTTCGCCTCTTTGTTCAAAACGGTCATACATGTCCCAGCTGGCACAGGCGGGCGATAAAAGGACAGTGTCTCCGGGTTCAGAAATCTCGACTGCCTCTCTGACACTTTCCTCCATATCCTTCACCATAACAATATTTGTAAATCCCATTTTTTCAGCGGTTTCTTTTATCTTTTCCGCTGTTTTCCCGAGTAAAATCAATTCCTTGACTTTACCATTAAATGCTCCAACGAATTCCTCAAAGGTCGATCCTTTATCATAGCCTCCCGCAATAAGAATAATCTTGCCATCAATAGCTTCTATCGCTTTAATTGACGCATCCGGGTTCGTCCCTTTTGAATCATTTATATATCGGACGCCATCTATTTCTCCACAAAACTCCATTCTATGCTCCACTCCGAGGAAATTCACAAGAGTCTCGATGATTATTTCAGAATCAATCCCGGCAAAATAACTAATTGCAACAGCTGCAATGGCATTTTCCAGATTATGAGACCCTGGTATCTGAAGCTGCGATTTATCGCAAATAGTGATCATTTCTCCCTTTTGGTTTTTAACAGTTATATTATCACCCTTCATAAAAACACCAAGAGGAAGTTCCTCCAATCTGCTGAATGGGATTACCTTTGCTTTACAGTGTTTAGTATATGCATATAAGTTTTTATCATCATAATTTACAATAAAATAATCATCTTTTCCTTGATTTTCAAAAATTCTCGCCTTTGCTTCCCCATATTTTCTTATATTTCCATGCCTGTCCATATGGTCAGGTGTAATATTTAATATGGCAGAAATCCTGGGTCTAAAATACTTTATTGTCTCCAGTTGGAAACTGCTTGTCTCTGTAACAAGCCATGAATCAGCCTCCGCCATTAGAGACTTTGAGATTACCGCAACACCAATATTCCCAACAATATATGTTTTTCTACCTGCATTTCGGAATATTTCACCAACTAATGTAGTGGTTGTAGTCTTTCCATTTGTCCCGGTAATGGCTACATAATTTCCTTTCCCTACTCGATAGGCAATTTCCAGCTCCCCGATTATTTCGGCTCCGTTCATTTTGGCCTGCTCAATAAATTCAATATTTGGGGAAACACCAGGGCTAAGAACTAATATGTCAAAGACTTCATTCACGGCCGGAACCTCTGCAAAATACATTTTTTCAATTTTCCCCTCGATAAAAGCAATTAATTGAGGATTAACTGCCTCCTTAGGTTTGGAATCCTGCACATAAACTTTTGCTTCAAGCTTAATCAGTGCCTGCACAACTGCAACACCTGATTTACCCATTCCTACAACTAAAACCTTTTTATTTTTTAATTTGTTCATATTTTCCACCTTGCTTTATTTTATAGTTTTTCTTATTTCTATTTTGAATTTTGCCAGTTTCGTCTCCTTATAAACCTGCAACCCCAATCATGCAGAAAATTAAAGTAGCAAACCAAAACATGCCTACAACCTGTGTTTCTTTAAACCCGCTGAGTTCAAAATGATGATGCAGTGGTGCCATTTTAAAGACTCTTTTTTTTCTTATTTTAAAGCTGACAACCTGGATGACGACTGACAATGATTCTGCCACATATATAACTCCAACGATAGGTAGAAATAATTCCATCTCCATCATGACGGCTGCAGCAGCCATTCCTCCCCCAAGCGCAAGTGAACCGGTGTCCCCCATGAAAATCCTGGCAGGATTCTTGTTAAATACCAGAAATCCCAAACATGCGCCGGCCATCGCACCAAAAAACACGCCAGCAGCACCGATCCCAATATGAACGGTTGCCAAAGCAAAAAACAGAGCTACAAGAAAAGTAATTCCACTTGCCAGTCCATCTAATCCGTCTGTCAGATTTACACCGTTTGTCATGGCAACAACAACAAATAATATAAACGGAATTGCCCATATCCCGAAATCAACACGTTCATTTATAAAAGGAATGATTACTTGAGAACCGCCGGCAGAAAAACCGACTTTATAGATAGCAATTGCCGCACCAATAAAAATCTGTCCCAGCAGCTTCTGCCATGCTCTCAATCCCAGATTTTGTTTTTTTACAACTTTCAGATAATCATCAGAAAATCCCAGCAATCCAAACAGGACAAATACCAGAATAATCACACCAATTTGAACTGAGAATTCCCTAGTGGCAAGGCAGGTAACTATTGTTGCCATGATGACAGCAATACCTCCCATAGTTGGAGTTCCACCCTTCGTCATATGCGACTCAGGTCCATCTTCTCTGATATTTTGTCCTGTATCCAGGCGCTGCAAAATTGGTATGGCTAAAGATGTAAATGTTATGCTGATTAGCAACGACATTATAATGATAATCCCTATTTGCACATAACCCATTTTACTCCCCCAGTAGGCATTTTACAACCTCATCCATTTTCATACCCCGTGACCCTTTTATAAGAATCACATCTCCAGGTTTGACAATTTCTCTCACTTTTTTGTTTAAGTCTTCCTGATTTTTAAAGTGTATTGTTTGAATTCCCGGCATTTTATCGCTGAACGCTTTTTCTATATGCTTTGATGCTTCACCAACTGTGATTAGCATGTCTAAATTTTTATCTGTCAGATATTCGCCAACCTCTTCATGATATTCTGCGCTTTTTTCACCCATTTCCAGCATATCTGCCAGGATGGCAATTTTTCGCATCCCAAATACTGACTCCAGAACGTCAATTCCAGATTTCATGCTGTCTACACTTGCATTATACGTATCATCAATAATTTTTATTCCGTCTTTCCCTTTTATGCTAAGCCTTTTATCTGTATTTTCCATTTTTTCAAGACCTCGCGCCGCCTCTTCAAGAGAAACCCCCAGTTCAAGCCCGACAGCTACAGCTAGTGCACTGTTATAAGCATTATGTCTTCCAGGAATATTCAGCTTAAATGTCTGAGACTCATATTCATTCCCTATTCTGTGTTCCATCGTGAATGTTATTCCGTTTTCTCCAAGATCCGTAATATTGGAAATAACCATATCACTCCTGCCGTTTTCACCGACAGTGACCAGCTTATATTCTACATCCAGTTTTTCTATATCAGGTAAATCATTGTCTCTGTTTACAATTAACACGTTTTCTTTTCCGAAGTAGTTTGTTATTTCCATTTTCGCATCTAAAACACCCTTGCGGTTCTTAAGGTTTTCAATATGAGCAGTGCCAATATTAGTAATCACCCCAATATCAGGTCTTACAATTTCTGCTAAAAGATTGATTTCATCTTTTTTGCTCATTCCCATTTCCAGTATCCCCACCTGTGTATCTTCCGCAAAGGATAATACAGTTAATGGCAAACCAATATGGTTATTAAAATTACCCAAATTTCTCTCCGTTTTGTATTTTTCACTGCAAATACTATACACCATCTCTTTTGTTGTTGTTTTCCCGGTGCTCCCTGTAATACCCACTTTCTTCATGTTAAAAGTAGACAGATAATATCTGGCCAGGTCCTGCAGACCTTTTGTTGTATCTTCACACTCAATAAAAGGGATCTCAACAGAAGCATCCGCCTTTTGGCTTGGATTTTGACTTAAAGCATTTTTCTCATAATAACTTCGATTTACTAAAACAGCTGAGCAGCCGTTTGCTATTGCCTGCGGGATAAACTTATGAGCGTCTAAATGTTCGCCTATTAAGGGGATGAATAATTCTCCAGCCTTTACTGTTCTTGAATCGGTGGAGACACCTTTTATTAATAATTCAGTGGCCTGACAAATCAAGGTCCCTTTAACCGCATGATTAATTTGTTCTAAAGTTAATGTCTTCATTTCATCCTCATTTTCTAATCATCTATATTTATTTTATAAATGGTCTTTAAATATTATATCATATTTTTATCAATCTATTCCCTATAAAGATAAACAATACCTTCTTTTATAATTTTTTCCCCTGCTTTAGGGTACTGATCAATTACAGTGAAATCTTCATTTTTTATTCGTTCAGGTGAAACGGCATATCTAAGATTTTCAGAAGCAAGTATTGCTATGACCTCACTGAAACTTTTACCAGTCACTGGTGGCACAATTGCCTGGGTGCTGTTGATTTTTTCCTCCTCCTCCTTGCTGTATGAAGGCTGAATATTTAGATATCTAAGGGTGTTTTCCAGTATTTCTTTTACCGCCGGTGATGCCGTTCCGCTTCCGTACTGAACTCCTTTCGGGCTGTCCATAATAACCAGTACTGTAATCCTCGGATCATCCATTGGTGCAATGGCAATAGACGATGAGTCAGTGTCTGAGCTGTATCCACCAGCAATAGCCTTATTTGCCGTACCCGTTTTAGCTCCCACTCTGTAGCCCGCAACCTTAGTTCCACTTGCTCCAGTTTCCACATAGGCTTCCATCGTATAAGCAACTTCTTCTGCAGTTTTCTTTGAAACCACCTGTCTGACTATTTGTGGTTCAAACTCCTGAACCGTTTTTCCGTTTTTATCAATTAAGGCTTTCACAAATCTCGGTTTCATTATTTTTCCATCATTTCCAAAAGCGGATATTGCAGTAATAAGGTTTATTGGTGTTACGGCAATTCCCTGTCCATACGCCATAGTTGCAAGACCAACAGGTCCTGCTCCTTCTTTGGTTTGAATGAGAGAATTCCCTTCTCCCGGGAAATCTATACCTGTTTTTCTGGTAATACCGAAAAGCTCCAGATATTCAAAATACTTGTCATAGCCAATTCTCTGTGCCAATTGAACAAATACCGGGTTGCAGGAATTTCCAACAGCCTCAATTAATGTTTCATCTCCGTGCGGGTCGTAATATCTCCAGCATTTTAGAATAGTCCCGCTGACATTAATTGATCCCGAGTCATAAAAATGCTCATTTAAATTCGTCAAACCCTCTTCTAATGCCATCGCTGTTGTAAGCAGTTTGAAAGTCGATCCCGGTTCAAAGGTATCGCTAATCATAGGATTTCTCCACATATTATTCCAATAGTTCATTTTATCCTCATCCGATAAAGACTCTACGTAAGCTGCTTGCACAGGATCGACTGGTACTCTTGGATTGTTTGGGTCGTAATCCGGAGACATTGCCATGGATAGAATATCTCCCGTTTTTGTTTCCATAACGATTGCCATTCCACGGTTTGAACCTGTTTTCTCCATCGCTGTTGCCAATGCCTTTTCCGTATAATGCTGCACCACTTCATCTATAGTTAAAACAAGACTTAATCCGTCTTCCGCTCTGTAATACTTTTCAATTCCATAGGACAAGCTGTTGCCCTTTACATCCACATTTTTTATCCATCTGCCTGGAGTTCCACTTAAAACCAAATTATATTTTCTTTCAAGTCCGACCAGCCCTCTATTGTCATCCGTCACACTGCCTAAAACCTGTGACGCAAACGCACCCAGTGGATAATATCTTTTCACATCCTCCTGAATGTCTATTCCCACAACTGCCGCCGTTTTTATAGCATCCGCTTTTTCTTTGGAAACATATTTAGCAATCTTAATCCTGGTGGAGCTTTCACTTATCTGACTTTTCAGAGCGATAGGCTCAAGCTCTAGTGTTTTTGCAAGCAAATCAATCGTAGCATCAAATTTTTCATCTGCGTTTTTAACAAGTTCCGGGCTTTGAACAAGACCAGGCGTCACCCAAATAGAATAAGTAAGGGCACTTATTGCCAGGTCCTTGCCGTTTCGATCGTAAATAGCTCCACGCTTTGCGGGGATTGGAACATCCTGAGTCTGGTATTTAGTGGCGAATTTTTGATAATCTTCACCCTTTACTATCTGCACCCAGCCAACTCTTACGATCATTAGTGTAAATACAACGCAAATCACCGTAAACCCTATTATTATCCTTTTTTTGGTTTTATTCCCATTAGTTGTCATTTTATCCCTCTAAACAAAAAACCAGACATCTCATTATTATAATTAAGTTACCTGGTTAATCTTGATTAATATTAAATTATAATTCATTTTATTGGTAAGCCTCTGATTTAATAATCATTGCAAAATCTCCAGATGTTTCTTTTTCAGAAGTAATGAATACAAATTCATCCATTTCAGGATAAACCATTCCAAGCTCTGTTTGTGCCTTTATTTCTAAAGTTTGGATATTTGTAGCTTCATTTACCTGTACTGTCAGATTTTCAATTTCTCCTCTGATCACATCATTTTCTTTAATGGTAGCATTTACCTGATATTTAATATTTGCTGCGTATGCTGTTGTGATGACAAGGCCAAGACCAATAACTCCAATAAGGATAATTGCTAATAAGAGAATTCTTTTATTGTTTCTCAACATTTCGTCTTTCATGAACGATTACCCCCCTTTATGTTTCATATTTTTTCTGCAACTCTTAATTTTGCACTTCTCGCTCTTGGATTAAGTTCAAGTTCTTCTTTTGAAGCAATAATTGGCTTCCTGCTGATTTTTTTCACATCCGCTTTTTTGCCGCATACGCACATTGGAAGATCCTTTGGGCATTTACACGGGTCTGCCCTCAAATTGAAAATATCTTTTACTATTCTGTCTTCGAGGGAGTGAAAAGTTATGATACAAAGCCTTCCACCCGATTCCAGTATGTCACAAAACTCATCAACTGCTCTTTCCAGTTGACCAAGTTCATCGTTTACTTCAATTCTTATTGCCTGAAATGTTCTTTTCGCAGGATGCGGACCATCTCTTCTCGCAGCTGCAGGGATTGCGGCTTTTATTACCTCTACAAGTTCAAATGTTGTTTCCAGCCTTTTTTCTTTTCTGGCTTTTACAATAAATTCGCCTATTCTCGAAGCCCAACGTTCCTCGCCATATTTTCTGATTATCTCATTCAGCTCTTTTGCTGAATAGGTATTTACTATTTCTTCTGCTGTAATACTATCTTCGGCATTCATTCTCATGTCTAGGGGTGCATCCTGCATATAGGAAAAACCCCTTTTAAAATTATCCAGTTGGAAAGAAGAAACCCCCAAGTCCAGCAACGCACCATCAATTTTTGATATCCCCAATTCTTCAAGGACAGCTTTAATATTTGAATAATTGCTTTTCACAAAATATTTTCTGCAAGGGAACTCTTTAAGTCTTTCCATTGATGCGTTCAATGCATCCTGATCTCTATCTATTCCAATTAGAATTCCTTTTTCATTTAACTTTTCACAGATTCCGGAAGCATGACCGCCACCGCCCAATGTTCCATCAACGTATATTCCATCCGGCTTAATGTTCAAATTTCCTATGCATTCATCAAATAATACTGACGTATGCTTAAATTCCATATTCAGCCATTTTCTGAGCAAAATCAGAAGATTCTAATTCTGTTTTGTTCTCAGCCTTTCCCCACTCTTCCTTACTCCAAATTTCTATTTTATTTAAAAGCCCTACTGTTACTAAGTCTTTTTCAATATTTGCATATTCTCTTAATTCCTGGGGTATAATAATTCTTCCCTGCTTGTCGATTTCGGTTTCTATTGCGTTTGCATAAAAATGTCTAATAAATGCTCTGACATTTGAATCCGAAGAAGGAAGATCCGAAAGTTTTTTCATGAATTGTTCCCATTCCGAGGCGGGATAAATATAAAGACATTTATCAATACCTCTTGTAAGGACAAACTTGAACCCAAGTTCTTCCCTGTACTTAGCCGGCACAATCATTCTGCTTTTTAAGTCTATTGAATTTTGGTATTTTCCCATTAACATAGACTCTACCCCGCTCTAATTTTGATATATTCCCACTATACTCCACTTCACTCCACTTGACAACAAAAAAGATAAAAAAAATGGGCAAAAATTGTCCATTAATTTTCATCTTTTATTAGTTTCATTCTTTACATGAATCATATTACTATATATTGTGTAATTTTATTTTAACACTTCTATATATATGCAGGGGATTCATGCCCACCATCTGAATTGCAAATATTATTCTTTTTAACTATTTTTGCCCAAAATATGTTATATTAAGTATGTATAAAACAAAAAAGGAGAGTGAATTTTAAATGAAATTAACTGTAAAATCAACTTTGTTTTTGGTAATATCCCTACTCATGGTGCTATCCATGAATGGGTGCAATAATCCGAAACAAATTGGTAGTACGTATGAAGAGCCGGAAATTACAATTGAATATTTATCCACAGCGTATGTGGATCAACTGATCAGAGATGGGGGTACTCATTTTTTTGGTAGCATTGAAATAACATCAGATGAAAACGGCAATCCCTACATTATTATTGCTGAAAAAGAATTGGTGGCGGATAAAACTCAACCAAAAGGATACTATATTGCGGATAAAAATTTAGAGTCTACTTACCCGCTATCCTTTGAGGCAAGAACAACCCATTTGACTGGCGAAACAAGCATTGCCAATATAATGACCTCTGAAAATTTTGTCAAAGCCGTCGTTTCAGATAAAAAATCAATTATTCAAAAACCCACCGATGAGAGCTTATTGAAGTATTATGATATATACGTAATAGGCGATCAAGTAGAGCTGATCTTAGCTCATTACCTGAATTAGAAAGGATTATATATGAGTTATTCATTTTTCAGCAACTTACCTGTTCCAAATCCCGTAGCCTTCACCATTTTTTCTTTAGATGTGATGTGGTATGGCGTACTGATTGCGACAGGCATCATACTGGCTACAATTCTTGTGTATTACAGAGCTCCTATGCACGGCATTGACCAAAACAGAACCCTTGACTTCGTTTTAATTTGTCTGCCGATTGGGATCATAGGTGCCAGAGCCTATTATGTTTTTTTTGAGTGGGATTATTATACCGGTAATATATATAAAATAATAAATATCCGTGAGGGTGGACTTGCCATTCACGGCGGGTTAATTTTCGGTATGCTTGCTGCGGCGATTTTGTGTATCATATGGAAAATAAGGCCTTTAAATCTGTTGGATTTGGTGGTTC
Source organism: Peptostreptococcaceae bacterium (assembly GCA_016650115.1). Taxonomy (GTDB): domain Bacteria; phylum Bacillota; class Clostridia; order Peptostreptococcales; family Anaerovoracaceae; genus JAENWH01. Next base: position 13,768 of record JAENWI010000015.1, read on the forward strand.
CAGCTATTGCTCTTGCTCAATCAATCGGCAGATGGGGGAATTATTTTAACTCAGAGGCTCATGGCGGGCCTACCAGTTTACCATGGGGGATCATAGTGAACGGAGAAATGGTGCACCCGACTTTTCTTTATGAATCTATCTGGTGCTTTATTTTATTCATTATATTGCTGTTGGTTGACAACAGGCGTAAGTTTGAAGGCCAGGTATTTTTACTTTACGGCATTCTATATTCCATAGAAAGATTTTTTGTAGAATGGCTTCGTACAGACAGCCTCATGCTGGGCAGTTTAAAGCAGGCTCAAATGCTGAGTCTCTCAATTATAGTAGTTTTTTCGGTTTTATACATATTATTAAATAAAAAATCAGGTTTTCGGAGAAAGAGGAGATATTAATGAAATTAGGTATAGTAGGTTTACCAAATGTTGGGAAGAGTACACTTTTCAATGCAATTACAAAAGCTGGTGCAGAAGCAGCAAATTACCCTTTCTGCACGATTGAACCAAATATTGGGGTTGTTTCAGTCCCGGATGAACGTCTAAAGGTTTTGACTGAAATGTATAAAGCACGAAAAACAGTTTATACCGCAATTGAATTCTATGATATTGCCGGACTAGTTAAAGGAGCTTCAAAGGGAGAAGGACTTGGGAATAAATTTCTTGGTCACATCAGAGAAGTTGCCGCAATTGTTCATGTAGTCAGATGTTTTGATGATCAGAATGTTGTTCATGTAGAGGGAAAAATTGACCCAATATCTGATATTGAAACAATTAACACCGAACTGATCCTTTCAGATATGGAAATTGCTGAACGCAGACTTCTTAAAGCGCAGAAAAATGTGAAGAATGACAAATCGCTTCAGTTTGAACTGGAATTAATGAAAAGACTTTTGGAAGTTCTTGGCAAGGGTATTTCTGCCAGAACCATGGAGTTGACAGAGGAAGAATACGAATATATAGAGGCAATGGATCTACTTTCTTTTAAGCCGATCATCTACGCCGCCAACGTATCGGAAGAAGAAATCTCATCAAAAATAGAAAATGAATATGTAAAATCGGTAAGGGCTTTTGCTGAGACGGAAGGTTCTGATGTTGTTGTCATATGTGCAAAAATAGAGGCTGAAATTTCAGAGTTGGAAGATGACGAAAAGCAAATGTTCCTTGACGAACTGGGAATTGAAGAATCCGGACTGGATAAACTGGTACGAGCATCTTACCATCTGCTGAATCTTATCTCCTTTTTAACAGCAGGCGAACCGGAAGTGAGAGCCTGGACAATTACAAGAGGCACAAAAGCTCCAGGTGCAGCCGGTAAGATCCATACAGATTTTGAAAAAGGTTTTATCCGGGCTGAGACAGTTGCTTATGATACCTTGGTTAATTGCGGAGGCAATCTGGTGACTGCAAAAGAGAAAGGTCTTCTGAAATCGGAAGGCAAGGAATATGTGGTAAAAGACGGAGACGTGATACACTTCCTGTTTAATGTATAGGTTTTTTTGGGTTTAATTGAATAAATATACATTTTAGTGCTGCCAGCGATGGTAGCTCTTTTTATTTGTATTTCAACGTTTACTGTCATTTTCCGCTTTTCGGTTTATACATTTTTGTATCATTCTATTTCATTCTATTTCACTTTGATTCACTCATTCATTCACTCGCGTTCACTCAGACATTTTGTTTAACGTGTTTGTCGTAAAAATTATGGGCAACTACATGTGCAACCGGTCCACATATGAAAAAGCCACGATACTTATTAAAATATCGTGGCCCTTTTATTAGTATATCAATTTCTGCTATTCATTAATTTCAAACATCAAATTATCAATTAGATCAAACACCTCCAGTGCTTTGCTAAAAGGCTGCAACTCATCAGTGTATAGAAGGAATGTATGTAAATTTTCGTACTCTTTTTTTATATTACCATCAAATTTATTCTTCCAGGATTTAAATTCGAATGGTTCCATAGAATTGTATGGCTCTGCATCTGGACGTCTATTCTCTAAAAAATAGTAATCCGTTTTTTTTGCAAGTGCAACAATTCTTTTAAATTTTTCTCTATCAGTTAAAAATTCTTGAACTTCATCAAGTTCGTATAATTTCACAACATCATAAACATGTCGAACTTTTTTCGAAAGACTTCCAACTATTGCGTGCCTCCTAACGGCAAACACTTTGTCTATAAAAGTTCTTTCTATACTTAAGGTGTTAACAGTTATTTCAGACAAACCAAATTTTATCACATCATCTTTATGACCATAAAATTCGAGACATTCTTGTATATATGTTTTCATTTTTTTTGTTGTAATTGGATCCGGTCGAACTTTGCTTCCAATCTCCAACTTGATTTTATCATCTATGTCCTCTCCGAAATAGACAAATGAACTTTTGGAGTGGGGAGTTCTTTCATCAATAATTTTATCAGACCTTAAGTCACCAATTAAGGCGGCTTCCAATTTTTTCAGCCCTTTTTCATTTTGGCGGGGATTCAACTCATCATCTGTTATATAAGTTAAATCTATATCCTCAGAGAATC
>JAENWI010000506.1 GCA_016650115.1 Peptostreptococcaceae bacterium
CATATCCGTTTCCAGTCAAAACCATAAGAAAAGAAGGAGGATTTGATTTTTCTTCATCAATTCTATCCTTTAATTTAAGAAGATTCTCGGCAGCCTCATCAACGTTTTTCTGCCCCAGTTTAACTTCAACTGCCCCCCATCTTCCATCGTGCAATGCGATTATTGCATCTGATTCAAGTCCTGTATTATCTTGATAGTGAAGGACGTTTCCCTTTAAAACTTGTGCATAGATTCGTAAATCTCTAATGCATAATGACTCAAATAGGAATCCCAAAGTGTTTAAATCCTTTAACAGGCCATCCGGATTTGTCTTAAGAGCTGCAACTGCAATGGAAGGGTCGATGAAGTGACGTTTAGCAGTTTTTCTTAATATAGATCTTGAACGAAGAGCAGGGCTCCATGCAGGTTGGTTTTCAATCACAAAAAGCCTCTCTAATCCATTTAGGTATGCTACAACTGTATTAGTTGAAGGTGGTTTGTTGGTTCCATCAACATCATTTTGTATCACTGGTAAAGATGCGGTTGTTGCGATATTGCGTGCAAGAGATCTCAGCACCATTCTTGCTCGAATAGGGTCCCTGCTCACATTATCAACTTCCGAGATGTCATTTTCCACAATTGCATTCAAATAGTTTTCTGCCTGTTGCAAAGCAGCCTGCTCTTTCATTCCAATAGCTCCTGGCCATCCGCCCCTTGAGATAAGAAAAGCAAGTTCGCGAACATCAAGCACTGATGACCCTTCCAGATCTGCTCCATCAAATAAAGCAGCAAGCGATACTTGTCCATTGGATTCTCCCGATTCAAACAAACTCATTGTTCGCATTACAATTCTAGATATTCTCCCGGTTCCGGAGTGCATGATTTCATTATTTAGGGGTAGCGTGGACCCTGTTAAAATAAATTGTCCTGTTTCACCACGCTTGTCAACTGCATATCTCACCGCATCCCATATAACGGGAGCCATCTGCCATTCATCAATCAAACGTGGTGTTCTGCCCTCCAATAACAGGGAAGGTTTTATGTCAGCCATTTTCATGTAGTTTTGCGTTTCGTCTGGATCTTGCATAAGCAATACGCTTTTAGCTTGCATGCTTGCTGTCCTTGTCTTTCC
>JAENWI010000344.1 GCA_016650115.1 Peptostreptococcaceae bacterium
GAAGAGAACCAGGGGTTTACTAAGAATAAAATAGGGGCGGAATACCTAGTAAAAAGTGAAAAAGTGCGCCACCAGGCCCTAGCTGATTTAGAGGAAGAATTGTTTTCGCTGCCATTTAGGGAGAGCGAGGAAACAGAGGGAATCACCTTAATCAATGCAGCGAATATTTATGCAGAGGTTGAAAGCGCTGCGGCGTTTATCGTTGAATTAGTGAGAGACAAGGGACTGAGATTCAGAGATATTGTCGTCATATGTAATGATATGGAAACAAGGGGTTCTATCATAAAAAGAACCTTTGAGGAGTACGGGTTGCCGATTTTTCTGGATAAGAAGAGAAATGCATTACATCATCCAATCCTTGAATTCGTATCGGCTTTAATAGATATTAATTCACGAGGCTGGTTAAGCCAGGATGTTTTCAGGTTGGCTAAAACTGGTCTTTCGGACCTGACAAATGACGAGGTTGAGGAATTGGAAAATTATGCCTTTAAATACAAAATAAGAGGAAGCGCATGGAAAAAAGAATTTGAAAAAGGGGTTATGGAATACCAGCCAGCTGGTTTAGAATATATAAATTCCATTCGGGCTAAATTAATCCAACCGATTCTACAGTTTGAAAAAAAGTATAAAGAAGCCGGAACAGTTGAAGAGAAGGTGCGGGCACTGTATTATTATTTAAATGATCAGGTGCAGCTCCCAGATAAACTGGAGAAATTAATACAAATACAAATTGAAAACAATCAACTGGAACTGGCGGATGAAACCTCTCAAATATGGGGAATTCTGGTTGGGATTTTAGAACAGCTCATTGAACTGCTGGGTCAGGATAAAATACCAAACAGGGAATTCGCAAAGGTTCTCGCATCTGGTTTTGAAGCAATAGAAATCGGCCTCATACCACCGACCCTTGACAGAATTATGGTTGGAACGATGCAAAGAACAAGAGGAAGTGCATTAAAAGCACTGGTGATTATTGGAGCAAATGATGGTGTGCTACCGCAGGACAGTATAAACGAAGGACTGCTGAGTGAGGATGAAAAAGCCAAGCTTTATGAAAGCAAAGCGGAAATCTGCAAAATTGATGAGCTCAGGATAAAAGAAGAAAAATTGGCCATCTATAAAACTTTGTCAATGCCGGAAAAGTATCTTTGGATTGGATATTCTATTTCGGATATAGAGGGTAAGGTACTGAAACAATCAGCTGTATTTGATAAAATCAGCCAGATATTTCGATTGGTGGAGATAGAAAAAGATATTATCAGCCGAGGAAATCCAATGGAGCTCATCTCAGCGAAAGAAAACGCCGTGAAGCATATGACTCTGGCAGTCAGAAAAGGTCTGGAAGGGTTGCCAATCGAAAAAGAATGGAAACAGGTTATAGAATGGTATAAAAAAGAAGATCCTGAGACCATTGACAGGTTATATAAAGGGATTTTTTATTCCGGAAAGCTTGAAAGTCTGGGGTCAAACATTTCAAAAAAACTTTTCAGGAAGGAAATTGAAAAACCATTGAAGCTTAGTCCTTCAAGTATTGAAAAGTATGGTAGATGCCCATTTGCATTTCTGATGGCATATGGATTGAAACCAGATGAACGGAGAGTTTATGAAGTAGCTGGAAGAGAAATTGGGGATATTTATCATCATTGTCTGATGAAAATGTCCATGGAATTATCAAAAGGTGGTGGCGAAATAACA
>JAENWI010000141.1 GCA_016650115.1 Peptostreptococcaceae bacterium
GAATTCATTCCTATAGACATTACAATTGCGGGTTGCATGCCAAGGCCTGAAGCAATTCTGGACTGTATGTTAAAATTGATGGACATGATTCAGTCCGGAGATGCTAAAGCATATAAAAAATATAAGGAAAATTATTCTTATTATAAAGCGAACCAAGATAAAATATTCATGAAACGCGAACCCGTGCTTGAAAGCGCGTCCCTTCGATATGTTCATGATAAAAATGAAGGGAGAGAGGAATAATGAATAAAATCACTGCAGAAACTTTATTACAAGACCTCGCCCTAAGATGCTTAAACGGAGAGAAAATAAGTGATCAGCAAATAAAGGTTTTTGCTTCAAAAGATAATTTCATTAATCATCTGAATTACTTGCAATCTATTGGATTTGAGCATCTCGCAAACATAAATGGAGTGGATTATATTGATGAAAATGAATTTGAAGTAGACTATCATGTATATTCTTATACTCATAAAATTCATATTATTTTCAAGGTTAGGATCCCCAGAGAAAAACCCGTGATATTGACTGTTGTTGGTCTTTGGGAGCAAGCTCAATTCTATGAACAGGAAGTACATGAATTTTATGGTATTTATTTTGAGGGTAATAAAGATTTGTCACCATTATTTTTGGAAAATTGGAATGACCTTCCACCGCTTAGAAAAGATTTCAACACTGAAGAATTCTCAGAAATACTCTTTGGCTCAAGGAAAAATGGGGGTGAAGAATAATGAATTTAAACTCGTATAGTCTGACTAAAATTGCAGAAGATGACAAGGATACAACATATGATTTATTTTTTGGGCCTAATCATCCAGGTATGCATGGAAATTTTGGATATGTCCTTGATATGTCGGGAACTGAAATCATCAGTGTTCGCCCTAATGCAGGGCAATTGCATCGTGGCTTTGAAAAATTGATGGAACAAAGAGGATGGGTGCAAAATATAACATTGGTTCCAAGAATATGTGTTATGGATCCAGATCCCAATGAAGTTGCTTATTGTATGGCAATTGAGAGAATTATGGGGGTGGAAATTCCGGAAAGAGCAAAATATTTAAGAACCATCACTTTGGAAATGAGTCGTTTGACATCCTATTTATTAGCAATCGGCGGGGTAGGAGGAGCATTGGGACATTATACACCGACCTATTGGAGTACAGCCGATCGTGATCTGCTAATGGATATGTTTGAATGGCTGACTGGTGGCCGTGTCTACCATATATATAATATACCCGGTGGTGTAAGAAGTGATGTGCCAGAAGGATTTTTTAAAAAATTGTTGGAGGTAATGGATGTTCTTGAATCACGATTGCCTGATTATGACAGTATTTTGTTTGAAAATCCGATTGTGCATAAACGTTTGAAAGGATTAGGGTATATTTCAAAAGAGGATGCAAGGATAACAGGACTTTCAGGACCAAATTTAAGAGCATCAGGAAATGCATATGATGTTCGAAAAGATACGCCATATGCAGCTTATGCAGACCTGGATTTTGATATAATAACGCAAGAAGGTGGGGATTCCTTAACTAGAGCGCTGCAGATCAGAATGGAATATGAACAAACAATTAATCTTGTTCGCCAAGCCGTGAAGAAAATACCGGAAGGTGATATAAGACTGAACCTAGGCCTTTTGGGGAGCATGAAAGTTCCACCTGGAGAAGCATATGAAAAAGTCGAGTCTTCAAAAGGGGAATTTGGGTATTATATTGTATCAGATGGAGGTCTAAAACCTTACAGAGTTTCAGTCAGAGGTCCATCACTTCCTGCAGGATTTCTTTGGGCTCAGAAACATTTGCCAACAATGAAGATTGATGATGTTGCTGTTTGGATGGGTACATTAGGTATTTGTCCTCCGGACTTTGATAAATAGGAGGTATATCATGGCATTAGGTGATAAAAGTATTAGCGCTCCGTTGACAGCTATCAAAAGTTTATTTAAAAAACCTGTAACGGTGCGTTATCCAAAGGAAGTACTTGAAGTCTTCCCTGAAAAAGGTGTATCTCCTAGATTCAGAGGAGTGCATATTAATGACTTGGATAAATGTGTCGGCTGCGCAAGTTGCGAAAGAATTTGCCCAGTTAATGCAATTTATATGAAATTGCCAGAAGGCAAGGAAGACATTAAAAAAGAGTATAGACCCATTATAGATTATGGGCGCTGCTGTTTTTGTGCATTTTGTGTAGATGTTTGTCCAACCATATCTATGAAAATGTCGAGAGAATATGATTTTACAATAGCCGCACCAATGAATATGCGAAATGGTGAAGAAGTTAAATTTACAATAGATGAATTTAAGTATAAGCCAACAAACAAGTATGAAAATAATGTAGGCTATGTAACTGGAAAGAAACTTAAAGTGTTAGGATAAAAAATAAAATGGGTGCTTGGATTAAGCACTCGTTTTTTTTAGTTTCAGGTTTTTACAGATTTCATCTGTCCTGAACAAACCTTTAAGAAAATTTTGACTTGTTCAGCAGCCCCTAAGTATAGTATTATGTATATGTAACTTATTACTTTGATAAAAGGAGCAAATATGGCAATATTGGTTACTGGCGGGGCAGGGTATATTGGTTCACATACCTGTGTGCAATTACTCGCAGAAGGTCATGAAATAGTTGTTGTAGATAACCTGGTCAACAGCAAAGAGACAGCAGTAAAGTATATTAAAGGGATCAGTGGAAAGGATTTTAACTTTTACAGGGGCGATTTGAAAAATATGGATCTGGTTGAAGAAATATTTGATAAAGAAAAGATTGATTCGGTCATCCATTTCGCAGGGTATAAGGCGGTTGGAGAATCCGTAGAAAATCCAGTTATGTATTATGAAAATAACCTTATTACAACAATTAACATCATTAATGCAATGAAGAAAAGAAATATCAGAAATTTTATTTTCAGCTCATCTGCAACAGTATATGGGAATCCTGCTACATTACCAATTAGAGAAGATGCCCATTTGATAGCAGCAAATCCATATGGACATACAAAACTGATGATAGAACAAATTCTGAAAGATTTATATGCATCAGACCATAAATGGAACATTACAATTTTAAGATATTTTAACCCAATCGGAGGACATCCAACCGGGTTGCTGGCTGATAATCCAAAAGGAATTCCCAATAACCTCATGCCTTATATTATCCAGGTATATCAGGGTAAGCTAAAGCAAGTTCATGTATTTGGAGATGATTATCCTACGATTGATGGAACAGGTGTCAGGGATTATATTCATGTAATAGATTTAGCTGATGGTCATGCAGCGGCATTATCTAAAATGAAGGAGCCAGGGGTTCATATTTTTAATCTTGGGACAGGAACGGGATACAGTGTGCTTCAATTAATAAAAGCATTTGAAAAAACAAATAAATGCAAGATCCCATATATAATTGCGCCTAGAAGAGCTGGCGACATTGCCTTATGTTATGCAGACCCAAGCAAAGCAGAAATTGAGTTGGGGTGGAAAGCAAAGAAAACTTTAGAAGAAATGTGCAAAGTGGTATTCATATAGGAGTAGTAATGGAGTTAAAGATTCTTAAAGCAGAAGACAATTTAACAAGCAGCTGGTCAGGTGGAACAACAGCTCAAATATCAATCTACCCCGAGTCAAGTTCATATGAAAAACGTGACTTTATCTGGCGGATCAGTTCCGCTACTGTTGATGCAGAAGAAAGTGTCTTCACCCAATTGCCGGATTTTGACAGAATACTGATGGTGCTGGAGGGAGAAGTTATTCTTTCCCACGAAGCGGAACGTGTTTCCAGGCTAAGTCAGTACCAGCAGGATCGTTTTGAAGGAGCCAGTCATACAAAAAGTTTTGGCAAAATTAAAGATTTTAATGTTATGTATAGAAAAAAAACCGATGCATACCTTGAAACTATTGATTTAATAAATCAAATCAGCAACTTGGAAGTCAAAAACCATTTGGAAAACAAGGCTGACTTTGAAAGCCAGTTTTTCTTTTGTACAGGGGAATTTTCAATTATTGTTGTGAATGGTCTGGAATATTTTCTTAAGAATGGCGATACACTTGTGATAATCAGGACGATGCAAGAGGGACTTGCCATTGGAACAATGGGCAGCGGTAAGATATTACATGGAATTATTCAGTTTGATCAGAAAAAAACTGAAGAGATCTCGAGTATCCCTAGAGAGAAAGCAAGTCTTGACGACTTTAAAATGGCGGTGTATCTCTGTTTTACAAATTTCAGAGGAAGCCAGTATATATTTAAAGGCAGAAAAAATACATGGTATGATAAAGAACTTCAAAAATCCATTGGGAAAATCGAAAATTTATTAGTACCGTTTTTTATTGGGCTGACTGGAATACTTCTAGTTGCCCTGTGGACTAAGGAAACAATGGGCGAAGGCACCATGCTGCCAGCCATAGTCATATGGCTGGCATTTGATATCTTCATATTGAATCCATTGATGTATTTAATGGTGCTCCCAAAACCAATCCGAGCACATATTAAGAAGGTTGAAGA
>JAENWI010000067.1 GCA_016650115.1 Peptostreptococcaceae bacterium
AAATGACGGTGATTAATCACCGTCATTTCAACAAATAATTATTAATTTAATATCTCAAATCTTCCCAAGTCCAAATTTTTCAATTCTTCTCTATCGGATGATAAGGAAACGATAAATTCCATCTTATATTTTTCAGAAATAGTTCTTAGCCGGTTTAAAAATTCTGGCATGTCATCAATGCTGACATCGGTCTGTTTCAATATGCTATCTATAAAAATGACTTCGATATCATGGTTTGCGCTGATTATTCCATAAATAAAGCCTATATATTCATCACTATTGGTAATATGTTCATAATCATCCATACTAACTACACGAATACTATGTCCTAAATCATACATTAATCTGTGATTTTTATTAAGAAATACAACACTGCCATCGCTACTTTCTTGTCTTTCGTTGGCCATTTCGATCATCTTTTTAGTTTTGCCTGTCCCTTTAGTCCCTATTAACAATTTAACCATATTAATCGCCTCCATTAAACAATGTTTAGCTTATGCTAAACTAAATAACTACGATTTAAGTATACACTATCAAACTGTACTGGTGCAACCAAATAATATATTTTTTAAAGCAGCCTAAGCTGTCCGCATGCGGCAGAGATCTCTGTACCAAGCTCTCTTCTAATCGTTGTCGGGATCCCTCTTTTTTCAAGTTGCTTTTTAAATCGTTCTGCGCTTTCTCTGTCTGAACCTGTAAACCCTGATTCATTGACCTTATTTAAGGTAATCAGGTTTACATGGCAGAGAGTCCCTCTAAGCCTATCAGAAAGCATATCTGCATTGCTCAAGCTGTCGTTTATTCCTTTAATCAGTGCATACTCAAATGTAATTCTTCTTCCTGTTTTTTCTACGTGTATTTTGCAGGCATTTAAAAGAATATCCATCGGATATGAACTGTTTATTGGCATTATTTTTTTCCTTATTTCATCGTTTGGAGCATGCAGTGAAATAGCCAGATTAACCTGTGGGAAGTCTCTCCCAAACTGACCAATCATTGGCACTATTCCGCATGTTGATACAGTAATATTTCTCATACCTATATTCAAACCATCCTTGGAATTTATCAACTCAATAAACTGTGAAAGGTTATGATAATTATCAAAAGGTTCTCCTGTTCCCATAACTACTACATTTGAAATTTTCTCTTCCACATTTTTTTCTACTAGTAGTATTTGATCCAGCATTTCTCCGCCGGTAAGATTTCTTTTCAATCCGCCTGTTCCTGATGCACAAAAGGCACAACCCATTCGGCATCCTGCCTGTGAAGATACACAGATGGAATTGCCATACTTGTACTTCATAAATACTGTTTCTATAGAATTCCCATCAGCTAACTCAAACAGGAATTTTTTTGTATGGTCTATTTCAGAAGTTTGAATGATTGACATTTTCAAACAACCCACCTCTGCCACTTCCTCCAATTTTTCTCTCAACTCTTTTGAAATATCAGTCATTTCTTCAAAGGATCTCACCCCAGTGTGGATCCATTTAAAAACCTGCTTTGCTCTAAACTTCTTCTCGCCAATATTCTCAAAAAATATCTCAAGATCTTTAAGTGTCATATTTGTAAAATTTTTCTTCACGTCTTTACCTCATCGTTGTTGTTTAAACTTATGATATATATTATACCACATAACAGTCCCATTATTCTATTAAATTTCCATGTAGCTTCCAAGGAATACAAAGGATTCAGGGCCACTCTCAAGTTGACAGACCACATTTAATATTTCTTCAGAAAATACCGATGAATCTAAATCAATATGGAACATAAATTCGAAATCCTTATCTGGGATTGGTCTGCTTTCAAGCTTGGTCAGATTAACACCAAGAGTAGCGAATTTAGAAATAATTTTATACAACGCTCCAGGCTTATTCGGTACTGTAAACATCAGACTCGTTTTATTTGCTCCCGGATAAATTTCCATTTGCTTAGATATACATATAAAGCGTGTATAATTATTGTCATTATTTTGTATGTTATCCGAAATAACAGAAAGTCCATATAACTCTGCACAGTCCCGTGTGGATATAGCTGCTGACATATGATCATTTAAGTCAGATACATATTTTGCAGCAACAGCAGTGTTTTCAGATGGATTAATTTTCAAATCCTTCATATTCTTTAAAAATTCGCTGCATTGCCCTAAAGCCTGGCTATGTGAATATATTTCTTTAATATCACTGAGTTTCATTCCATTACCAGCTAGCAGGGTGTGATTTATTTTCATCCTGACACTTTTAACAATATAGAATTTGTTTTTTTTCATTAAATCATAAACCTCTGCAACAGAACCATTCAAACTGTTTTCAATAGGAAGTATGCCATATCTGCATAAGCCCTTCTCTACCGCCGAAAAAACCGCCTCAAAACTGTTAAGGAACACTATATTCGGATTATTAAACATTTTTTCACAGGCTAATTGAGAATTTGAGCCTTCTATTCCTTGGCAGGCAACACTCGCCCTTTTCGGGAACATCTCTGATGTTGATTCAATACCTTTTCTTATTTCTCTGGCTTCATCGGAATTTAAATATACTTTTCTATTTTCATAGGAATTTTCCATGTCAAAAATTGTATTAAATAGAACTTTTGTGTAACTAGACATCTCATCATTTTGCTTTTCAGTGACTTTTGAGATAATTGCCCTTTCGCTGTTTATATTTGATGCGGCCAGACTGCCTTCTTTAATTAACCTGTTTACTTCAAAAGCTATTTCCATCCTACTTTCGAAAAGGTCTGCAATTTTCATATCAATTCCCATCATTTCATTTTTCAGATTACTAATTTCCGTTTTCATTTTCTTCCCTCCATTTTTTTGTATTTTTATCATCATAACCTTTTTCAATATCATTCATATTAATTCGCTTTATCTTTAATGAAAAATAAAAAAAATCTGCAATTGTTCACTGCAGATTTCAAAAGTTAAAATATATTGATATTTTTCACCCTAAACCTTATTCAGTAAACTCAAAAATCCCTTACCTCTAAAAAAAGTAAAGTTAAAAGTAAAGCTGAAGTTTGCATTTTTGTCTGTAAAATTTCTCATATTATTTCCTTTGTCATTTCTTCATTAATGTTTTTTATAGTATGCCATAATGGATTATCCTTGTCAACACAATTCGTCTGGTAAATGTAATTCAAAAAGTTTCTAAAAGTTTCTAAAAGTTTCTAAAGCAAATCATTACCATCCCCCATTTTATAATTATTAATAGTAGAAAAATATAATGCCGCACAACACAATCCAAAACAGTTTTCACAATCAGCTTTCAGTTTTTCGAAATTCATTTCAATTATTTTAAATTTATTCAAATTCTCATTCACCAATTATTTATCCTCCCGAGAAGCTGCTTCCATATAATATATATTTGCATTCACATATAATCATATATTGTTTTCATCAAAAAAATTGCTGACAAACTGATTAAATAGGTTTGATTGCAAAATAACAGACAAAAACTAAACAATTTGTTTAGTTTTTGTCTGTTATTTAAGCTATTTGTTTAATATGAAGTTGCCTTTACTCTTTTATTGTAAAATCATTACATTAATAATATCAGAGTTGAAGAATCAATGGAGATGACATGACAATAGGCGAAAAACTAAGAGAATTACGTTTAAGTAAAAACCTAAAACTGGCTAATCTTGCTAAAGTTATTAATAGAAGCTATCAGGCTTACAGCCAGTACGAGTTGGATAAACGCCAACCCAGTATTGACATGGTTATTATTATTGCAAGATTTTATGGCGTCAGTTCCGACTATTTATTAGGGCTTACAGATGATCCAACCCCATACTATCTTGGGAAACCTGAGAATCTGAAAGAATTGAACGTAACTGGTATGCCAAAAGATAAAATTGATCTTTTGGTAGAAATTACAAAAATATTTAAAAAGGTGTAAGCATAAAAAGTATTGTAGCTATCAATTTATCAGATGGATAAATTATTTCTTTTTTAGGCAAAACCACCTTGAACTCACAAAATAAGTGCCTGTGGATAAAAAAAATTTTATCCACAGGCACTTATTTTAGTATTCTATTGGAATTCCAAGCTTTAACCCCATATGACCAGAATTTTCGCCTTCAACAAGCCCATTATAAGCATCCTAGAATGGGCTTCAAGCCCAATGTCGGATGCTTATAATGGGCTTATAATGGGCTTATAATGGGCTTAATTTTATACTTTTTCCACTTTGATTCCTGTATTGTGGCCATTCAGGTCAAATTCTTCTAATTCTTCCCTCGTAGGACTTAATTTTATTGCCAGGGTTTCTGTCATTATATAATCTTTATGCGTTTTAACTGCAGATTCAACCTCTTTATCCGATTGAATGAAGATTTCAATATGATCCATCATTTCGAAATCATTTTGTTTTCTCAGTTGCTGCACTTTGGAAATAAGTTCTCTTGCAAGGCCTTCTTCAATTAATTCTTTAGTAATGGTTGTATCTAAAATCGCAAAAAGATTATTTTCCATCGCCACTGTAAAACCATCCTTGGCACTTATTTTAATTTCAACCAAATCCTTGCCTATAATAAATTCCTCATCCCCAACCATCATGGTTGTTTCACCCTTTCCTTCAAGCTCAGCAACAATAACTGCTGCGTTAGATCCTGCCAGCACTTTGGCGAATTCATTAATTTTCTTTCCAAATATTGGCCCGGCAACTTTAAAGTTAGGTTTAAGAATAAAGTTCATGTATTGATCAAGCTGTTTTTCAAAAACCACTTCTTTTACGTTAAGTTCATCCATAATTAAAGGTGTTAAATCTTTAATTAACGTTTCATATTTTCCATCGACGAGAATCTTTGTGAGTGGCTGCCTTACTTTAAGCCTTTCTTTCTCCCTGGTGCCTCTTCCAAGCGCAACTAAGTCTCTTACAAGGTCCATTCTGTATTCCACATTTTTATCAATAAATTCTTCATTTGTTTTAGGATAGAAGGAAATATGGACTGACTCCTCCCCAGTTAATTTTATAAATATTTCATCCGATATAAATGGTGCAAATGGTGCAGAAAGCTTTGCTACTCCAACAAGCACTTCAAAAGTTGTCGCATATACCGATTTTTTATCTTCCGTTAATTCTACTCCCCAAAATCTTCTTCTTGCCCTTCTAATATACCAGTTTGATAAATCCTCGGTGACAAATTCCTGAATTTTTCTTACTGATCTCATATGGTCATATTTTTCCATTTCCTCAGTAACGTCCTTTACCAACTGATTATATTTTGATAATATCCATCGATCAAGTTCAGGGCGATTTTCATATTTAACTTGAAGGCTCTTCACATCCAAATTGTCCTGATTTGAATACAAGACAAAGAAATTATATACATTTTTCAACGTTCCAAAAAACTTGCTTACAATTTCTACAAGTCCGTCTTCATCAAATTTAGTTGGGGACCATGCGGGTGATACATATAATAGATACCAGCGTGTTGCATCAGCTCCATATTTATCAAACAAAGCAAAAGGATCAACCGTATTGCCCTTTGTCTTGCTCATTTTTTTCCCTTCCTTATCTAAAATAAGGTCGTTAACAAGAACATTTTTATAAGGAGATGTTCCTTTTATAAAAGTTGATATAGCAAGAAGTGAATAGAACCAGCCTCTTGTTTGGTCAATACCTTCGCATATGAAGTCTGCCGGGAATAATTCCGTATCGAAGATTTCCTTGTTTTCAAATGGATAATGGTGCTGTGCAAAAGGCATGGCACCACTGTCAAACCAGCAGTCAATTACTTCTAAAATTCTCTCCATCGTCTTTCCACACTCCGGACATGTTAAATGAACATCATCCACATACGGTCGATGCAGTTCAATAGTTTCGTCAATATTCTCCTGAGCCTTTTCCAGTAATTCTTCTCTGCTGCCAATACATTCAAGATGACCACATTCACAACGCCATATAGGGATTGGCGTCCCCCAGTATCTTGTTCTGGAAATAGCCCAGTCATTAACATTTTCGAGCCAATTGCCAAAACGTTTTTCTCCAATATAGTCTGGATACCAATTTACAGCATTATTGTTAGCGACTAACTGATCTTTTAGTTTAGTCATTTCAATATACCAGCTAGGTTTTGCATAATAAATTAAAGGTGTTCCGCATCTCCAGCAATGTGGATAATTATGAACCATCTTTTCTTTGGCAAATATTTTTTGTTCTTGTGCAAGATATTTTATTATATCAACTTCAAGTTCTTCTTCCATAACGAATCTGCCTACCCATGGTGTTTCTGTATACTTACCCTGTTCATCAACTGGGTTGAGTACTGGAAGACTATATCGTTTCCCTGTCTGGTAATCATCTTCCCCAAATGCTGGTGCCGTATGAACGATGCCTGTTCCATCTTCTATGGTTACATAATCTGCACAGGTTACATAAAACGCCTTTTTATCTACTTTTATAAATGGCATTAACTGTTCATATTCCATATATTCAAGGGAAGTACCCTTCATTTCTTCTAAAACATCATAAGTATCTGCTCCAAGAACTTTATCAGCAAGAGCTTTAGCCAAATAGAAAACATTCCCCGCTTCACTTGTGCTCTCACGCATTTTCACTTTGATATAATCAATGTCATATCCCACTGTCAGCGCCACATTGGCAGCCAGTGTCCATGGAGTTGTCGTCCAGGCGAGGAAATATTCATCAAAATCCTTTCGTTTGAATTTTGCTGTTATTGTATTAACTTTTACTTCTTTGTAACCTTGGGCTACTTCATGAGAAGCCAGACCCGTTCCACAACGAGGACAATATGGCAGTATTTTGTGTCCTTCATAAATCAATCCACCTTTGAAAAATTCTTTAATAATCCACCAGCATGATTCAATGTAGTTGTTATCTAATGTAATATATGGATGGTCAAGGTCGATAATGTATCCCATTCTCTCTGTCATCTCTCTCCACATACCTTCATAGGTGAATACAGACTCCTTGCACTTTGCATTAAACTCTTTTATGCCATATTTTTCTATATCCTGTTTCCCGGACATGCCAAGTTGTTTCTCAACCTCGATTTCCACTGGAAGGCCATGGGTATCCCAGCCGGCTTTTCTCTTTACTTCAAATCCCTGCATAGTCTTGTAACGGCATACTGAATCCTTAAGAGTCCGGGCAATAACATGATGAATTCCCGGTCTTCCGTTTGCCGTTGGTGGGCCTTCATAAAATACAAAGGAAGGCATTCCATTTCTGGTTGTAACACATTTAGA
>JAENWI010000119.1 GCA_016650115.1 Peptostreptococcaceae bacterium
AAACAGAACAGTTTCTTCAAAGATGCTTCGCATATTACTTTTAAGGTTAGCATACATTTTAAGTTTTAGCTATAAATAAAAACATCCTTCCAGTTCCTCAAGCATCCGATTATAAACAATATGACGCTTCAGCATGGCCTCTATGACAAGTGGATGTTTTTTGTAATAAGATTTTATAATACCCTCGTACTTAATCGGTTTTTCCTCTGATAAAGGATTTCCATCCGCCAAATTTCGGATCCTGAACTAGTTTGATGTTATTGACTATTTCCATATACTTCATTTCCTTTTCTTATTGTTTTATCTGTTGAAATTTGTTCACTTCTCAATTAAAAAATATACTTGTCATAATAACAACACCAACAATTGCCAGCCGTTCTCTTTACTGATTTTGCGAACTCAACAAGATATTCATCTCCTGCGGAATGCCCAAAATTATCATTTATGGATTTGAAGTTATCAAAGTCAGCAAATATAAGGGTAAATGGCTTTTTATCATCTTTTCTGCATCCTGATAAAAAGCTCCCCTGTTTTTCAGGTTGGTCAAAGTATCTTTTATTGTTATATTTACAAGCTTTTCAACATCATTACTCATTACAACCAAAAAATATAGCAATTTATAGCTAAGTATTGCACAGGCGGAAATAACAGAAATAATTAAAATGCTTAAAAGTTGCGAAGAGTTTTTTAAGGAATATAAATTAAAAATATAAATGAGAATAAACCAAAGAAAACTTAAGTAAAGTACAAAGTCCATTAATTTACTATTAATATTCTTTAGTATGTAAACAAATTTTTGTTTAACGGATTTCACAAACAGCTTAAGTGTAGCTGCAAAAATGAGGGTCTGGGTTATGACAACAGTCATTTCAATTGATCCCACCGGTATTAGTGATCCTACCCTCATAGACAACGAAAAAACAACCATAGAGTATATCCATGATGAATTCATTATTATTATTATGTATTTCAAACTGTGGTTGTAAAGGTATTTTATAGGTATTATGTGAAAATATCCAAAAATTATGAATTGTACTTTTCCATCTTCTTCCCTTGTAATAGTTTTGAGTGCCGCATCTTTCCTCTCTTCAATTCCGAGCTCCTCAATTAATTCCTCAATATTGCCAAACTCTGAAATCACAATTCCGATGGCCTCATTTTCTGATTTCCCATCATTCTTAAGCTCGTTATATTTTTCGTTTCTCTTCAAATGCTTACTGAGTATCTGGCAAATAATTCCACCTTTTTTTTTGGTGAGGGTCATTCCAAAAGCTAGGTTGTCCACTTTTTAGGGTTCACTCCACCTTCGTTTTATTTTATTGATGCATCGTAAATTGATTGGATAGATTTATCTAACATGTCGTCAAACTCCGAATCGCTTTGGTTAGCATTTAGCCCTTCCGTTAGTGCTCTTGAGAAGCTTGCAATCAGTTTCTGGTTTCTTGCCAGTTTTTCATTTGCCTCTTTTCTGGAATATCCTCCTGATAGAGCAACAACTCTTACTATGTTAGGATGCTTTATTATCTCTTCATAGTAATTATCAACACTTGGAATGGTAAGTTTAAAGATTATTTTACAGTTAACGTCCAATGTTTTCAATTGCTCTAGTATTTCTTTTCTGAGAATGAATTCTGCCATTTCTTTATTTGGCGTATGAATATCTACCTCCGGTTCTAAAATAGGAATAAATCCTGCCGCTGAGATTGCTCTACCAATTTCAAACTGTTGGTCAACAATTGCTTTTATTCCTTGCTCATTTGCCTCTTTTATCACTGAACGCATTTTAGTACCAAAGATATGACGCTCTTTAGCACGGACTAGCAATTCATCAAGATTAGGAATAGGTTTCATCAATTGAACACCATTATTTAAATCCATTAACCCTCTATCCACTTTGAGAATTGATAAAATCCCTTTCGTTTCCCAAAGATAATCTGCAGTGTATTTTCCATTCACTTTTAAATCCATTGTTTTTTTAAATAGGATAGCCGCAAGAATTCTTTCTTTGGTAAAAGCAGTGCTTTTTATAATCCTTGATCGCATTTCATGAACCATTTGAAACATCTCAGCTTCATCCACATAGGCTTCTTCTGAAATTCCATACATTGCCAGCGCTTTAGGTGTACTACCTCCGCTTTGATCAAGTGCTGCGATAAAACCATTATCATTTTTCATTCGTTCTAACTGCGTCATGTTCATAAAAATCCTCCTTTTGTTATTTGTCATCCATTATTTTTGTTTCTTCTCCCTCAGCAACCTTGGTATCAGTATCATTTCTCAATGCTTTTGTGTATACTGTCATGCTGGTTTTTCCAGCCTTGACTCCCATTGA
The DNA here is from genome assembly GCA_016650115.1 of Peptostreptococcaceae bacterium. Classification (GTDB taxonomy): domain Bacteria; phylum Bacillota; class Clostridia; order Peptostreptococcales; family Anaerovoracaceae; genus JAENWH01. Next base: position 2,333 of record JAENWI010000119.1, read on the forward strand.
TATAAATCTTATCATATCGCCATGAATGGAATGATCCATGATAATTTCACCACTTGATTCTATTGCTTCAGTCTGATTTATTCTAAGATGTATATAGCATTTCTCTCAAATATTTATTTAAACAAAAACTTGACCGCACTGTCTGTTTCTATGCTAATCCTGATTCCTAATAGTCCGCTGACAATGGGAATCCTACTGCTTGCTGTAACTACAATGTTGGTGTCTTTCATCTCGTACCTGCTGCATTATTTAAAGAATTCAATCCCTTTTCAGCCTTTATAACCGATGAAATCGGTGAAAATCAGACTGTCTACTTTTGGGGGTCATTCCATCTCAGATTTTGTTATAAGCGGCTAGATTTATTTATTTTTATCGAAGACATAAACAATATCATTATAGCAGCAAATACCTTTTGGGTTGTTTACTTTGCAGTTGCTATTTTTCATAGCTCCTGTCATATCTATTACTTCTTGTACGTTTTTGGCTCCGGCTTTAATGGCATTAATAATATCCTGCTGTGTTACATGATTGCAGTAACAAACGTATTCGCCAATAACAACTTCTTCCTTCTCGGTTGGTTCACAACCACAACAACATTTCTCTGACATATTAATTTCCTCTCATACTTTATTCTTTTTTTCTCTATTTTCAGAAATCCAATGGTAAGAAGTGCTTTCCAAACCCACCGGCAAGCAATAGAGAAATTGCACTATTTAATCTTGTTTCATGATCTGGCCTAATAATGAAAAAATAATCTCTAATTGTACCCCTTGAGAATTTTAGCCCGTACCATTTAGCAATTCATCATCACAACAATCAAATCGAACATCATTAAGATAAGTTATATGCTTGCCATCATTTTATCCGCACATTTATTTGACAAATGAGCCAAAAGCCAGCAGTAATACAGACCAGCCCCATGATGTTTTTTCAAAATTTCTGCGAATATTTCGTTTTTACAGAACCAATTGTATCAAACTCATGTAAGGCTCTGTCCAAGCACAAAGTTTGTGAAGAGGCGTATTTGAATATTTGCTTTGATGGCTATTGATTTGTATACATCTTTTGCCTCTGAACCAAATATATTCTCAAACAATTTCACATTAACCTCCTTTTTGAATGCTTTCATCATATCATAAAATTTAAGAAATTAGGCTGTCCACTTTTTGGGGTTCACTCCAGTCCGCTATTTTGCCATGTGACTAACGATAAAAGCTAATAAAAATCCGGTTGCCGTGACAAGTGCTACAAATCGTCCGCCTTCTTCGAATGCTTCAGGCATCATAGTATCTGCAATCATCGCCAAGATGGCCCCGGCCGCCAGCGCAAGTGTCATGGCAATAATATCTGGGGATGCATGGCCCAATAGGGTATAGCCCAGCATCGCAGCGCCGCTGCATGCAGCGATTGTAATACTCCAAATCGTCATTATATAAATGTTTGACTTACCAGATTCTTTCATTCCCAAAGACCCGGAAATACCCTCCGGCAAGTTACTGAGAAACACTGCAACCAGCATACTCAAACCGATTCCCTCACCGGCTGCCAAACCAATGCCAATAGCCGCGGATTCAGGGATCCCATCTAAGAGAGCTCCTAGGAAGATGGCGAAACCGGAGTTCACATGCTTGGAATTATTGACGGTGCCTTCCTTTGCTGCGTGCCGCTTTCCGTGCCAAAGTTTGCGAAAGTGTCCGCCACAACTGTCAATCAGGTAGTCCCCACCAACAAAAAAAAGTGCACCGGAGATAAATCCAACAGATACTGAATCGAACCCTCCCGATTCATAAGCTTTCTCCATTAGGTTGAAAGTTAAGGCTGAAATAAGCACACCCGATCCGAAAGCCATAATGACACCGACTACCCGTTTGGGTACATTTTTTACATATATTCCAAACAATGCCCCAATAAAAAGAGCCACTCCACCAATTAAACCATATATACCTGCAATAATCATTATCCGAGCGACCTCCTTCTTATGGTTTTATCATATTTTAATTATGGTTCTATATATTGTACCCTTTTTATCGAACAAATTCTACATGTCTTAATATAATGCAATTATTTTCCTAGCAAAAAACGCCAGTCAGGCTACAACCCAACTGGCAGTTATATTTATATCTCACCCTCTATCTCTACATGAATAGACTGGTTAACAAGAATATTTCGGTCAGCAAGGTACAGCACCTTTTTCTTCATACCGCTTTTCAGCAAACGATAAACCACTTGAAACGCTGTGTATGTTTTACCAGTACCCGTAGCCATGACGAGCAGAAGGCGTTGCTGACCCTTTACGCAAATCCGCTTTACTCATTTTCTTGTCTACGAGCAATTTCGCAAGGTTTTGCGAGAGGCTCGCAAAAGAAAAACATTACAAAAAATAAAGACAATACTAAAGGTTTTATCCTTCAGTGCCGTATTTGTTTTCGAGCATCCGCTTGAAGTGAATAAAGTCGGTCAAAAACCTACTTGATTTCGTAAATCCTTAAGTCAAACTCCATTTCTACAAAGCCTTTGTTGTTTTATCTTTACTATATTTTTTTCTATACACATTTTTATAATCTCATTGAAGAAATTTTCGAAGTCTTCCTTGCCAATGCGTTTTGTTCTAAAATGGCTTATTGTTGTATCGTCAGGTGTTATGTCATTGATTTATAATCATCCGACATTGAACTTGAAGCCCATTCTAGGCAACCTATATTGGGCTTGCTTTATCTTCATACATCAATAAGTCTACATGCTTTTGGAATTCTTTCGAACCCATTTTGAGATTATAGTCGTAAACAGCATATCCCATGCTGAATGATATTTTATATTTCTTTTCACCCGATTTATTATATTTTTCTGTGC
>JAENWI010000451.1 GCA_016650115.1 Peptostreptococcaceae bacterium
AAACGAGCAGCAGAACTTATCATTGCGAACAAAGAGTTGGCTTTTCAAAATGGAGAAAAAGCGGAAAGGGCAGCGGAGTTAATCATTGCAAATAAAGAGCTAGTCTTTCAGAACGATGAGAAGGAAAAACGAGCGGCAGAGTTAGTCATTGCAAATAAAGAGCTATTCTTTCAAAACGGAGAAAAAGACAAACGAGCAGAAGAACTTATCATTGCTAATAAAGAATTGCTTATTCAAAAGAAAAATGTTGAAGAACAGGTTAAAGAAATTTCGGAATCCCAGATGGCAACAATTTTTGCTTTGGTTAAGCTTTCGGAGTCCCGAGATGATCAGTCGGGCATGCATGTAAAAAGAGTGGGTGTGTTATGCGAATGTCTTTCACGTAAGCTAGGCGGCTTAACCAACTATGCATATTATATTAATAATGATAATTATATTGAAAATATTTATAAGGCTAGTCAATTGCATGATATCGGCAAAGTAGGTATACCCGATAAAATTTTGCTTAAACCAGGCAAACTTTCACCGAGAGAGTTTGAAGTTATGAAGAGCCACTCAATAATTGGAGCTAATACTCTACGCGAAGTCCAGGAAGAATATTCCACAAATAAGTTTTTGAATCTCGGAATTGCTATTGCTCATTTTCATCATGAAAAGTGGGATGGCACTGGATACCCTGACGGTCTTTCAGGGGAGAATATTCCTTTGTCAGCAAGAATTATGGCACTTGTTGATGTGTATGATGCATTGAGAACAAAGAGACCATATAAGGAGGCTTACTCTCACACCCAAAGTATCGATATTATTAAAAATGATACGGGCCATTTTGATCCAACAATTATAGAAGTTTTCATCAAAAATGAAGAGGAATTTAAGAATATTTATGATAAATTAGTGAAAATTTAAAAATTGCAAAGCAACATAACAATTGTGGTCGCCTTCATTAATACACATGGTTAAAAAAAGTGCGCCACCCCCCCCTTTTTTTTTAAAAAAAAATAGGACGAATAATTAAATTGTGTTAAACATTGGGTTATTAGACAATTAAAAAAAGAACTGCAAAACACGTGTAGCAACAAGCAACACGCTGTAATACTAAGATCATAGGCTAAGCGGAAAAGAATTTTGAGACCTCCTGTTGAATTTATTTACACTGTTAAAGTGCATTAACTCATTATACAGGAAAATCCGAGTGGCTCTCATGCATACTAAGGTGGCTCAATTTTACGAACACCGTGGCTCCCAAAAATCGGAACGGTGGCTCTCAAC
>JAENWI010000103.1 GCA_016650115.1 Peptostreptococcaceae bacterium
GCTGATGCGCCTTGGATATTTGAAAAAAACTGTCAACCCAAAAGACCAACGCGAATATCAGCTTTCCGCTACAAAAGAGGCAAAAGTTTTGTTTCCTCAGTTAGAGGACATACTAATTGATATTAATAAACTCATGATCAACAACATAAGTAAAGAAGAGCAAGTCCAATTAATTGATATTCTTGAAAAAGTATTTAAAAATATTGAAACGTGTAACAAGAGATAGAATTCATTTAAAATATCATGAAGCATTGTTCGTCTATTATAGATGACGCATTTTAAAACATTTAAACAATTGTATAATATAAAATTTTAATATGATTTTCAATAAATATTTATGAAAAACGAAAACCAAGAGATTATTAAAGATACTCCAAAACGGAATAAAGGAAAAGTCAGGAGTCTGGTAATCGGAGTTGTATTGATTGCTGCAATACTTGGCGGGGGTGCATGGTGGTACATAAAACATGCCGGATTTGTATCAACTGACGATGCATACATAGAGGCGTATCAGGTTACCATCAGTTCGCAGATACCTGGCAGAATTATCAAATTATATATACATGAAGGCGATCATGTTAAAAAAGGCCAATTGTTGGTGCAATTGGATTCGTCTGACTATGTAGCCAGGATCAGGCAGGCCAGGGTAAATTTGAAAGAAGCCGAGTTAGGAATTCAATTGGCTCAGGTTAGAATGGAGCAGGCAAAAATTAATTATGACCGTGCTGAAAAACAATATAAAGCAAAATTGATCCCAAAAGCAAAATTTCAAAACCTGAAAAAAGCTTATGAAGGAACCCGGATAGAAGTTGAGCTTGCAAAAGCAAAAGTACCCGTGATTCATTCATCTCTACATACTTTAAAGACATCTTTATCGCATACAAGTATTTATGCGCCAATGGATGGCGTTGCAGCCAAAAGATGGGTGTTGGCGGGGGATGTAGTTTCTCCTGGACAGGGTATTTTCACCGTTTTCGGTACCAAGAAACTTTGGGTAACAACCATGTTACCCGAAAACAATTTGCATCAGATAATCTTAGGAGATACAGCAGAAATTACTGTTGATGCTTTCCCAAATGCCACTTTTAAAGGAGTATTTTACCAGTTTGGAAACAGCACAGCATCTCAATTTTCGCTGATCCCGCCTGACAACGCATCCGGTAACTTTACAAAAGTTTCCCAACGAATTCCTTTAAAACTGACCATTTTTAAAACAGGTGGAAAGCCTTCCGGGAACGTAACATTATTACCGGGGATGTCTGTAGAAATTAAAGTTAAAATCAAATCAAAAACAAAGTAAGATGGCCCAACAGCAAAATCCTAATTTAGGTTGGGAAACGCAGGTGGGAGATGCCAATAAGTGGCTGGTGCTTGTAAGCGTCATGATCGGGACATTTATGGCTGTGCTGGACTCTACAATCGTCAGCGTTGCTTTCCCGAAAATGATGGCTGTTTTCGGTGTGAGCGTCGACCAGATTGAATGGGTGATGACTGCATACTTGTTGGCTTTTGCAGTGGTTTTACCATCAACTGGCTGGATTGCAGACCGGTTTGGCTATAAGTTTACCTATATCATGGGGCTGGCTTTGTTCACCATTGGATCATTTGCCTGTAGCCTTTCCTGGAATGAAAACCTTCTCATTGCATTCAGGGTCTTTCAGGGAGCAGGAGCAGGATTACTGATGCCGGTCGGGATGGCCATCGTTACCCGGACTTTCCCACCCAAACAGCGGGGTGTAGCTTTGGGTTTCTGGGGCATTGCCGCTGCTGCATCAGTTTCTCTCGGACCGCTTGTTGGTGGATATCTGGTAGATAATTTTTCCTGGCATGCCATCTTTGATATTAACATACCTGTGGGGATTATGGGAATTATTGCTGTAATCATCATTCAGGATGAGTACAAAAACGAAATCAGAGAGAAGTTTGATATTTTCGGATTTTTAACAATGACTATTGGACTTGGAGCGTTATTACTGGCATTTTCTACTGGTAATTCCGGATGGAATACGGGGGGATGGACATCACCTTTTATTGTGACCAACTTCTTTGTTGCAGCAATAAGTCTGGTATTGTTTGTCTTGATCGAACTCACCATAAAGCATCCTATATTAAATCTGCGGCTGCTCAAAAATTACAATTTTGGGATGGCAACTTTAATCATGTTTATTTTTGGGGTAGCTTTCTTCGGGAACGCTTTTCTTTTGCCAATATATCTTCAGAATTCTTTGGGATACACGGCTTTACAGGCTGGGCTTGTATTTTTCCCGGTAGGAATTTTACAAGCCATTATTGCACCTATTTCCGGCCAGCTCACCGACCGGTTTAACCCAAAAATACCGCTCATTTTTGGAGGGGTGGTCTTAGGGATATCCATGTATCTCTTTAGTTTTTTCTCATTACAAACTACCCATGCCCAAATCATGTTACCTCTTTATTTAAGAGGACTTGGAATGGGATTCGTATTTACGCCTATGACCACAATTGCACTTTACGATATCTCCAAACCACAAATGGCCCAGGCCTCGGGGTTGTTTAATACCATTCGCCAGATAGGAGGAAGTTTCGGTATTGCTGCTTTAGGGACTGAGTTGACACAACGTGTTAAGTTTCATACCCAAATTTACGGAGAGCAACTCCATCAGGGATCACCGCTTTTTAACCATGTTATAGATCACCTTAAATCATTTGCAATGCACTCCGTTGGCAGCACCAATATCGAAGCCACGCTTCATGCAAAAATGATGCTTTTAAGAAATTTGACAGGCCAGGCATTTGTTCAGGGTATCAATGATGACTTTCTCATCGGAGCCGTATTGACTTTTAGCTTGTTGATACCTATGTTATTTTTAAAAACCAGTAAAAAACATCTAAATCGATGAAATATATTCATAATATCATCAAAATCTTTATTTCGGGAATGACATTGGTGGCTTTGGCCGTGCTATCAAATCCGGTAAGTGCTCAAACAGCGCAACCTTTGAAGCTAAGCCTTTCACAAGCCATTCATTTTGCCATCAATAATGAACCGCTCATCAAAGAAGCTGAAGATCAGGTTGCCATTGCAAAATCAAAAGCAGACGAAATGAACAGCTCATTCTTGCCACACGCCGCAGTAAGCCTGAATTATGATCTGATTGGACCAACACCTTATCTACAGGTTCCCTTATTGAGTGACGGCAAATTTTACATGGCAACCCCAAATAACTTCAATGAGTATCTCGGTGTAAATTACTTAATTTATGATTTTGATCAGCGCAAAGAAACGCTTAAATTATTACAATCCAACGAAGTAACTGAATCAGAAAAAATCAACCTAATTCGCAACCAATTGGCTTATCAGACAGCTGAAGTCTATTTTTCGATGCTTTATCTTCAGAAAAGTGTTGATGTGATGGATCAGCAGATCGAAGACCTGGAAGAGCATTTGTCGGTGGCCAGAAAAATGATTGCCACGGGATCTGCAATTGGTTTGGATACCTTAAATACAAGTGTACGACTCACTGCGCTGCAAAACGACAAAATGAACGTTATCAATCAGCGTAAAAAAGCAGCTGTTTTGCTGGGATCACTCATGAATTTTCCAAAAGAGAAAAAGTTTCATGTTGACGGCAACCTTGAAGAACCTGCCATTCGCTATTCATTGGATTCCCTGATAAATAGTGCCTATATGCAACGGGAAGAGTTGAAGTTGAACAAACTTTATACAAGGACTGCTTCACTGAATAAAGCAGTGATTGAAAAATCAAACATGCCTGTTCTAAGCTTCAATAGTAGCTTTGGAGTTAAAAATGGTTATCCTGATAATCTGACACGTATCCGTGCAAACTATGTTTTGGGATTGACTGCAAACATCCCTGTTTTTGATGGATTCTTACGTAAGTCTAAACTGACTACAGCCGATTGGCAAATTCAATCCACGGTGGATCATGCTACGGTTTTGGAACAGAAAATTAGCACCGAAGTGGAAAGAGCACTTTTAGATTACCGAAACAATAAAGTGCAGCTGAAAACTGCATTGGAAGAAATTTCCCTGGCTCAGGCTGCTATTGATCAGGCCAAAGGACTGTATCAAAGCGGCTCTATTACAAACACGACCTTGTTAGATACTGAAACTGCACTTGCCCGGGCAAAGCTTAAATACTCCTATCAGTTGTTTCAGCTTACCCTGAGCCATTACAAGTTATTGCAGGCAGAGGGTGAGAAAATTTGGTAAATTGGATTATACCGGCAATCATTCCGTGAATATCTTAATTTCATAAAACAACTTAATCTAAAATAATTAAACAGGGATTATCATTAAAAAAATTCACTATGAATAGTTTGAATTTAGGAGACTTACAAGTTAAATTACTCATCATTCAGGGTGGAATGGGCGTTTGCGTTTCACTTTCCGGCTTAGCATCGGCGGTAGCCAACGAAGGAGGAATCGGGGTGAACATATGGAAGTAATTGATGAGCTTGGAAAAGAAAATGAAACCATCGGCGTGGCTCCGGTAGGCTGCTCGGTTTTAGCTTATGAGTTCATGGATATTGATATGCAGGAAGCAGCCCACGGACGTGCTCCTGCTTTAGCAACAGCCATCAAAAGATTGTGGCCCGACAAAGTTGTTTTCACCTATCAGGGTGACGGCGACCTTGCTGCCATTGGAACCGCAGAAACCATTCATGCCTGCAACCGTGGTGAAAAGATTGTTATCATTTTTATTAACAACGGAATTTACGGAATGACAGGCGGGCAAATGGCGCCGATATTATCGGGATAAAAAATGATAACCACAGCTGAATAAATCGTAACGGAAAACTCACCACAAACAGCAAAAAAACAAAAAAAACGGTCAATAAGTGCATAGAAACACCCTGCTGATTTAACCGGGATGTAGTTCAACATACACTCATCGCTGGGTCGTGCCGACCGCTCATAGTTCTATTTATTATGGCTGGTTTTACCAAGTATATCGTATTCCTAAGGCTGCTCCCCATCCCAACCCCGAATTATCACCAATGAAACCCCACATTGGTCTGGTATCAATACTTAGTAAAATAGGTGCATTTAACTCATTGAAATCAAACTCTATACCTATTTGACCACCTAAACCAATATTAAAATGGTCGTCTGAATTATCGTAAGAATAGAAACCTATGGCAGCTCCTGGTCCAACATACCAATTAAGACCACTGGTAATATTCCAATTCCAATGATAGATTCCAGCTAAAAACATTCTGTTGTCGTTTTTGTTACTATCAAAACCTAAATCCATCTCAAGCCGATTTGTTTCAGAAAACCCATGTTGATATGATATTTCTGCTCCATTTACATCTCCATCTCCACCAAGTCTTAAACCTATTGCATGTGGATTTACCTGAGCTTGTGAGCAATACCCAGCAAGTAATACAATACTGATAATAAAAATTCTCTTCATTTTTTTATATTTAATAATTCATACTCGTATGGTTTTTCAGTTCCACCCCGTTTATTAATGTGGTTTCTGGACTCCACATTTTTAATGTAAAATAGTAACTTCATTCGAAATAACCTTTCTTTCATCCTTAAACTTGCCCAACCGGGTAGCTTACTTTTACATGATACCTAATAGGTAGATATTCCGGTGATACTGGGTCACTTTTAGTTTTGATTTTCTTATAACAGCGATATTAATATTTTTTTCTTAAACTTTTACCATTCTTATGGAAAGCTATTCATAAAACCGGCGAATCTTATCGAACTAAAGAAACTTTAATTTTTAATAAAAATATCACTAAAAAATAATTTTTATACTAACTTTAAAACTCTTTCAAGTGGA
>JAENWI010000211.1 GCA_016650115.1 Peptostreptococcaceae bacterium
ATTTGAAAAATCCTTCATCGAAAAACATCCTACACCCAACCAGAAACAAATCTTAGAAAATATTTGTAAAATTATACAAGGGAGTAAGAAAAGATATGCTTTCTTTCTAGAACCTTCTCTTAGGAATTATGTAGCATTGGTTTTCCTTCATCATGATATGTATCTTTCTGCAAAAAGCATTGTCCGAGATTTTCAACTTGCAAGAAGCGGAAGAGTATGATGAAAAAGAAAATTGCTATTGTGATAACAGGGATGTCATATGGTGGATCAGAGAGGGTTACATCTTATCTGGCAAACTATTTTTTTCTACAGGGAAATGAAGTAACCATCATCACGTTAATGGATACTGATATAGCTTATCCTCTACTGAAAGGTATTAACTGCATCCAGCTAGATGAGTCTTCTAAAACAAATCCATTTTTTCGCTATTATACACTTACTAGGCGTCTGAGAAAAACAATACAAGATGATAAGCCCGATGTCATCTTAGGAATGATGTCTTATTCTGGAACTCTTGCAGCAATTGCTTCTTTGGGGTTAAAGATTCCTTTTATCATATCAGAACGGAATGACCCCAACACATCAACTTCGTTTAGTGGATGGGAAAAGAGAATTATTCGATTTGTTTATCGACATTGTGTAACTAGTGCTATTTTTCAAACACAGAGTGCAATGTCGTACTATTATCCCAAGGAGGATGCACAAGGGATAGTCATTGGAAATCCTCTTAATTTGGAAGACATTCCTGCACCCAATACCACGATAAATGAGACAAAACGGATTATCAGTATTGGACGGTTATCAGTGCAAAAGAATTACGCTCTCTTGATAGATGCTTTTTCCAAAGTTGCTAGCATACATCCTGACTATAGTTTGACAATATATGGGGAAGGAGATTTGCGAGAAGAATTGGAGATGCAGGTACAACAAAATAATCTAGGCCATTGTATTTTTCTTCCAGGAATAGAGAAAGACATATTTAAAAAACTACAAAATGCAGAGGTGTTTGTGCTTTCTTCAGATTTTGAAGGAATGCCCAATGCCTTGTTGGAAGCGATGGCTATGGGATTGCCCGTAATCTCAACAGATTATAGCGAAGGCAAAGGTACTTTGATCACTCCTATGAAGAATGGGCTAGTCGTTCCTCGCATGAATAGCAACCTGTTAGCTGAGGCAATGATCTTATTGATTGAAAATCAAGAATTAAAAAGAAAGCTAGGGAAAGAGGCAGTGAAAGTTCGGGAAGAGTTGGATAGCCGTATTATTTCCAGAAAATGGCTAGCAACCATTGAACAGGTATGTAATGATTATTATAAATGAAATAAATAACTACATTATAGTCATTTGTTTTTGTTGAAGGAGAGATAAATAAATGCCATATATTACAGTCTTGACTCCTACATATAATAGAGTTCATACATTGCCTAGAGTCTTTGATAGTTTATGTAAACAAGAGTTTTCTGATTTTGATTGGGTTGTAGTCGATGATGGTTCAACGGATGGGACAAAGGAACTGATTGAAGGCTACCAGAAAACTGCTACATTCCCCATTAGCTATTATTATAAGGAAAATGGGGGAAAACATACTGCAATAAATTATGCTCTAGATGTTATAGAAAGCCCATATGTGCATATTATAGATTCTGATGATGCCCTTACTGATAATGCCTTATCCCTGATTAAGAAAAATTGGGAGAAAATTTCTCCTGAGGATTATGATAGATTTTGGTGTGTTTCGGGACTTTGTTTTGATAGTCAGACGGGAGAACTTGTAGGAAAGCCCTTTCCTCCTGGAATAAATGATTTGAAGGGAAGGGCACAACACAAGGTGATTGTAAAGTACCCTAAAGATAAATCTTGTTGCAGGAAGCTTAGTGTCTTGCAAGAATTTCCCTTTCCTGTTTTCCCTGATACTAAGTTTGTCTCAGAAGGAATGGTGTGGGAGAAGATCAATAAGAAGTACGATCAATATTGTACAAATGATGTTTTCCGAATATATTATACAGATTCTCCAGATTCTCTGGCAGCGGGAAAGATGCATTCAAGTACACGCTGGCGCACATATTACTATGTTTCTTTATTTTTTCTTAATGAGTGCTTTGATCAGATTACCTATAATAAGAAAATCCTTCGTGCACTTCTAAGTGTTTCTAGATGTGCCATGCTTTCTCATACAGGTATAAATGAACTCATGCATGGGCTAAATGCTTGGTACAAACGTGTATTGGTTTTTTTGGGATATCCTATTGCTTGGGTTATTATAAAGTTCCAAAGGATACCCTATTAGTTGATGCATGTTTCAGGAACGTTGTTTTCGAATTTCAAGAAGGCTCTGAATAATCGGCTCCCTTTAGGGCTTTTTTCTAGTCTTCTCTTGTAAAAACCATGTAACATGATACAGTATAAACGAGAATATCTGTCCACTGGTAGCACGTACCGAATCGCCATCTATGACTTTATTTTCAAGTCCCATTCGATGTGTAGCTTGCTTTTCATAACTTTGCAGTAGTCTGTCAGTCGTTCCAGGTAACAATTTCTCATATCGTTCAAGTTCTGCTGGTTCAGGCAAAATCTCAAACCTATAATAAGAAGCTGTTGCTGTATAGTCTGTTTTTGCAGGTTATTTTTTATTGTTTTTGTAGGGGACAGTCGAATTATTCATTCTTTTTTCTTTCTTTACTCTTGTTCCCTTCAAGAACCTCAGTCATTGCATTTTCCATATCTTTTCGAAGGCAAATTATATCGTTTTGATGAGCTCGTATGTCAGCCTCTCTGGGAGAATTAGAAAAATTATATTCATTTAAGGTTCCAAACAAATCTATGTTTCTAGCAATACCTTCCCATAGGCTAGGTGTTGCAAAAAGA
>JAENWI010000167.1 GCA_016650115.1 Peptostreptococcaceae bacterium
CAATTCTAATAGAGAGTACATATAATGCGGCCATCATAACCAAGGATTGATGGTGTTGCCAGGCTATCCATTTGCGAACCTGATAACCCGAAAGTCCCAGTTCATTTTTGGCATCATCGAAACATCGCTCTACCCAGTATCGGTTGCATTGGAAATAAGCATATTCGTCCTTGGTATATTCATTAATTTTCCCGTTGCTAAAACTAAATTTCACCTTTGGGTTCTTCTCTTCAGTACGGGTGATGATCAAGGTTCTTGACCTGGCTTTTTCTTCTTTTCCATCCCAGTGCCAAACAGCTACCGTATGTGCCCAAACATATTTCCACCCTTTGGTTGTTTTTCTTATTTTAACTCTATCCCATTGGCCTTCATTTAGATTCCGAAAGTATTCATCAATACGCAATGCTGGTTTATCGGCCTTCTTTTTGATCGGATTTGCCCCACGGGTACCTTTCTTCGGTGGTATTGAAAAAGAAGGTTCTGTCAGATAAATCAATTCGTCTTTGTGCACATCCAGCACATAAAACAAATTCTCTGCATCTAATCCCCGCGTTAACTCTGTGTTGTGACCATATAATCCATCTCCACCTATCCAATCAAATTTTACGCCCAATTTCAAATTTGATTGGATCATCTTCAATGCTTTTTGGGGCTTGGTCTGAAAAGTGCGTTCCGATTCGGGGATGCCTGCTTTGTGGCATCGTTCCGGATCTTCGATCCATTTCTCAGGAAGAAATAATGCGGTATCAATCAGGGCAGCATTTTCTTCATTACAGAGTGAACCATAAACCGCTACTTGACAGTTATCTACTTTGCCTGAAACACCAGCATATTGACGGGCTACACCTACCGATTCTTTGCCCTTTTTCAGATGAGAGCTTTCATCAATGATAAAGCCTGTAGGCTTGCCACTCCTGGATTTGCAGCCCTCCATCAACACAGAAACATCCAGTGACGTCTGCTCATTGACTGCCTTGTAATCCCATTTTGATTCACTTAGAAAGTTGTGATATTGGTGATAAGCTTGTTCTGGAACTTGTTCAACCATTCGCTCCATATTGGTGTGATTTTTTTCGCACTTCATCAATCCAAGAAGATAGGCATAGGCCTTGTTTGCGTTGTTTCGCCTGTAAACTTTAAATAGATCGCCATATTTTTCAAGGAACGAATGTAAGCTAACCTGTTTGTTTACTGTAAAATAACCCTTATCTGCAAAATTTTTTTTCTCCGATAGTACTTGACTCATTATCAAATTCTATCAGATCGTTATTTATACCACGAAGATACACTTATATCTTTGTATATCATAGTATTACATCATTTTTTATAGTCTAAAAGTAGAACTAGTGTCTTTTTCAATACGTTAACCATTTGCTCATGCTTCTTTGGGTTGGTTTTCTTTAACTTCTCAATATTCAACAACTTCCATTTTATTGCAGGTAAATCTTTCAATACCTTATGTGGGAATAAATCCCAATTTGGTTCTCCCATTTCGAAACTAAGCAAGAATTTTTTGTCATTTTCTGTAAGGTGCTCATTAATGCTCTCTATCAAAGTTGCCCTTGTAGTTTCATAATCTTCATAGGAAAATTTAACGGAAGTCATACCTGCAAATTGGTTGTCAAATGCAGACTTCTGGTCTTTTAATATTGGCGAAAGTAATTCACTAATAGGTTTATAATGACTTATCATACCAATCATAACTCCTTGCCAAATATCATCCGTAAACCCTTCATTATCTAGCAATAGTTTCACATCGAAAATATCTCTTGGGTGTTGCCTATCTATAGCTGCACAGATTTTACCTCCATACAATTCAGCAAGAGAAACCACATTTATGGCAGCAAACTTATCAAAATCATCCTGAACAGAATCTGTTACTTGCATCAATTCTGTAGGGAATACATTACCTCTTGTGATGGTATTAACTTCAATTTTTATCTGAGCATTTTTACCTTGAACATTCAGTTTTACATCTGTTCCTGCATTTAAGGGTACGGTATGCACTTTAACGGAAGGTACATTTTTCTCAATGTCAGCTTTGATTCTTTTTAAACCAGCTTCAATGTTTTTGAGTGCATCATCTCTTGAATCTAGCGGTAGGTATGTAAGGTCTATATCCACAGATAATCGAGGCATATCTCTAACAAATAAATTTATTGCAGTACCTCCTTTTAATGCAAATGATTCTTCCTTTGCTACATATGGCAAAACCTGTAACAATAAATCTACTTGAGCCTTATATGTTGCTGAAATCATAATTCTAATAATTCTTTAGGTACTGATATTAAATACTTCGATATGTATATCCCATTCTTTGTAAGCATACGGTTTCCTTTCCCAAGCTCAATCTTATCTGTTTTTAGAAATTGAAACCATTGGTGATTTGCTTTCTCTGCCATGTATAAAAACAATCGCTTTACTTTAACGGATTTACAGTTTGCAAGTAGCTCCATTAGTAGTCTTGGCTTTAGGTTTACTAAGCCTTCAAATAGGTGAAAGCATTCTACTAAATCCATGTGCTTGGGAGCTAAGTATAAACATTCCATTATTGCTCGTTCTGGCGAAGAAACATTTATTTTGAATTGATTCAGCTCTTGTTCTTTTATACCTAGATTATTGGGTAAGAATGACGTTAAATAGTGTTGGATTTCAAGTTTCCAATCGTAATCAACAAACCACTTAGGTATTTTCGTTTGTAGAGGAGTAAACAAGTGTAATGCCTCATTACTTAATCTAAAATAGTGGCTAAAACCATGAAAAGCCAAAGCGGATAATCCGCCTACATGTACATTAGTTTCAGTCTGTTTTTGTATGCAGCTCAATGCCCCTTGCCATTCTAGGTTATCGCCCGGCTTTTTATATGCACTTCTGCCAACAGACTCTAACCACCCACTTTTTAAATAATACTTTTGCAAGTTTCGAGATATACCAAAGCTCTCCAACCAACCATTTGTAACGATACAACCGGGCTGCAAAACCTTAAAGAGTGTTTTTAAATTAGTTTCTTTTGGGGTAGTCATACTACTCTATTTTAAACAAATATAAAAATTATATGTGGGATATTGAAATTTATATTGTTAAAATTATTTCGATTAGGGTAGTGTGACTATCTTTAATATAGTAATTTTAATATTTTGTTATTGATATTTTTTCGTTCAGATAGTCCTTAAAAGCCTGTGGATATATAACTGTTATCTCATTGGGTAGACCTAACACAAACCTTCCAACACCTACGAAATTGCCTACATCGGTAGTAAGTAAATAAGTATTATCATCCACCTTTTTAGTATATTTCTCGATTAAGGGAAATTCTTCAATCAATCAATCAATCAATCAATAGATTGTAAGCAAGCATTGAAAGTTTTAATTGCATTGCAATTGGCTCATAGCTTTGCATTCTAAAAACATCTACAACTCCCTTGTGATGTTTGTCTTTATATAGCCAAGAATCATCATTCATAACAACCTCCTTTATTCGAGCTGTTTTAAAGATTTTATTACATTGGTCTTCTGTATCATAGCACCATACGCCAAGATAATTAATAGTAAAGTCAATAGGCTCAACCAATCTATCACGAATACTCTTGCTATTACTTGATTTATTCAAATCGAGCGTAAAACCCATATGCCTTTAGGCTATGGG
>JAENWI010000255.1 GCA_016650115.1 Peptostreptococcaceae bacterium
CCTGAATTTGCTTTATCTAGAAGTTTGTCACCTACATTGATATCTAATTATACCTTGAAGCTTATTGACAAGAAGCTTTTGAAGCAAAAATTACATGAGCTGAGTGAAATGGCTGATCTGAATATGATACAAGAATGAGGATTATAGGATGACATCAAACTGTGACATATTTTCACGGTTTGAAAATAAAAACTGAAGGAAATCAACTGTACGAAAAAATCGGACGTTTGAAAATATAAACTGAACGGAGTCAACTGGCTACAAATTGTTGCCAGTTGAAAATGAAAGATTAAAAGACAAATATAAGTTCAAGAGAATAAAATGAAGGCAAGAATATTCATTTGAATGATTTGGGACGGGAGCTCACAACCTTTGAGGGGTTTAATATGGATTTCCAGATAAAGGATTTATCAGATGAAGTTCTCGGAAAAGAAATGGCACTACGGCCGGTAAGCATCAATCCGGAAGTTATTACAGAGCATTTTGAAAGGATAGAGGAATTGGAGATGATTTTCCGAACTATTTATTGGGATTAATTGACCGTGCGATTGGAATCAGATAGGGCCTGGTGGCGCACTTTGGGCGGGAAATGCAGGCATGGGAAGGGATTAAAAATGGAGGACAGTTATAAAAACATTGCCATATAAAGCGGGAAACTGTCAACGGAGTCTGTCCCACCAACATTTTTCGAGGATAATTTAATTCCGTGTTTCACACCATAATTTTCAATAATAGAATTCATTGATTTTGATTTGGTATTTTCTGCGGACTTGACTTCAATTGCCGTAGCCTGTTTATTCATACGTATAAAAAAATCCATCTCAATTTTAGAATTGTGCTCAAAATAGTACAGGTTTTTGCCGGATTTGCCAAAGATATCAGCGATGATATTTTCGTAAATTGCTCCCTTGTAAATACCTAAATTCCCATCAATAATATCCTCCTGAGAACCTTCTTCAAGCATTGCCATTAAAAGTCCGGTATCACGCATATACACCTTGAAAGCATCACTTTTAGCATTGCCTTCAAGGGGAAGCTCGGGGGAAGAAAGGTTATAACAGAAATTGATAATTCCGGCATCATAAAGCCACATCAGACTGCCACCAAATTTTCTTGCAGTTCCTTTATTTTCAACAAGGCTATATTGAAACTTTTTGTAATCCTTTGACAAATGTTTTGGTATGGAAAGAAAGCATGCTCTTGCTTTGGCTTTCTCAGTGCCTTCCGCGTATTTTGCGATATCATCTGTATAATCACTGATGATGGACTTTTGGTTTTTTAAAACACTTGAAAAATTATGTGTTGATATAAAGGTGTTCACTACTCTTGGCATACCGCCGACCACGATATATTCCTTAAAAAGTTGTAGCATTTTTTCATGCATTGCGGTAGGAACTTTTTCCCTTTTGATGAAATATTCTTTGATATCATCAATGGATTTTGGCGTTACACCGTTTGCCCATAGGAACTCTTCAAAATCCAAGGAGTACATTTCTATTGTATCCACATATCCAACAGGATAAGAAGGGACGTCTTTATAATGGATTCCGAGCATGGAACCAGATGCAATAACGTCGAAACGTTTATCGATAGCGAGAAACTTGAGTGCTGTCCTTGCTCTTGGACAGTTTTGTATTTCATCTAAAAAAATAAGGGTTTCATTTGGAACAAGCTCCGCACTTGGAACTCGCAACGAAATTTGTTTTATTAATGTTTCAACGTCCAAATCTTCATCAAAAATCGTTTTATACCCAGGGTTTTCGTCAAAATTTATTTGAACATAGTATTTATAGTTTGTACGGGCAAATTCATTGATAATAAAAGTTTTGCCTACCTGTCTGGCACCTTTCACGAGTAAACAAAGTTTGTCATTTTTGGTTTTCCACTGATTTAATTCCTTCAAAATTCTTCTTTGTAGCATATGAGATACCAGCCTTTCCCTATATTTGATAGGGTTATGGTAACATGAAATAGAATCGTTGTCAAGAAAATGCATATTTACACCGTGAATAGTTGTGTACAGATGCATATTTACACAGCAAATAATTATGAATAGATACATATTTAACCCGCAAACGGATATAATCAGCTAGGGCCTGGTGGCGCAAATCAGTTGGAAAAATCATTTGTTAATCCGGGAAAGTGTAATATAATGTTGATTTTATAAGAATATTCGTGTAATGTAGTGTAATTATTATCAATATTATGTTGACTTTTGCAGTGATGCATGGTAGGTTATCTGCAACAATAGAAGAAACGGGTGGTATTATGTATAGAAAAATTACTGAATATTTGACAAAATGGAAGAGCAGCCCTTATCGTAAACCCTTGATTTTGCAGGGAGCAAGACAGGTTGGTAAAACCTATTCTGTTTTA
>JAENWI010000202.1 GCA_016650115.1 Peptostreptococcaceae bacterium
GAGGGCATAGCCGTTGGTAATGTTATTGGAAGTAATATATTGAATGTGTTGTTTGTTTTGGGAGTAAGCGGGATGCTGCATCCAATTACAGTGACTTCTGATATTTTCTTTGATTTATTTTTTATGATTGGTACTTCAATTATGCTTTTTGTTCCTACGTTCTTTTTTGGTAAAATCCCAAAGCGAGTAGGATTTTTATATGTTGCTGTATATATCATTTATCTATCAGTAAAACTTAACAGCCTTGGTTGATTGGTATTAATGAAATAAAGAGAATCATACTTTCTCTTAAAAAGCTGATAAAGATTCCGTTGCTACACCTGCCAACTGGAGACATGGAGATGACATAATCATTCCAACACCGGGGGCGTGTTGAGTCGCCAAAGAAAGAATGCAAAACCAAATAAAGTTATAAAACCAAGAGGAGAACAACGAATCAGGAAAGCAGAGAGCATTTAGTGAATTGCCTTAAAATCACAGGAAACACTGGGCAGATTCTCCAGTTGCTTTCTTGAATTTATGTAATGGAGATATTCAGTCTCTTGACAGGTGGCATTGGGTTAGTATTGTATCTCTTGAATTTGATGAAAATGGAATGGCAACAAATGTAGAAATCGTTGATGAAGCATAAAAAAAGATACAGTATTAACTCAGCGGGTCCCGTTGGTATAAAGTGCATCTTTTTTTATGCTTCAATATTAATCTAAAACTTTGAAATCTTCTTTGCTGGCAAAACATACAGGGCAAACCCAATCATCAGAAAGCGACTCAAAAGGTGTTCCGGGTACTACGCCACTATCAGGATCTCCTAATTCCGGGTCGTATACATATCCGCATAAAGTACATTCATATTTTTTCATAAAATCCCTCCTCAATTAAACATTTCGCTAATAAAATAACTTATTTTTTAATAGTGTATCACTTTATACCTGATAATGCTATGATATTAATATAAGAAATGCAATAAAATATTGTGGGGGTGAATAAAATGGATGGTCAAAGAAAGTTAATGGATTATGGTATAGCAACGGTGAATGAGGCGGCTACAGTTCATGAAGGGACCGTAAACGGCATGATTGAACCGGCTTTTATGGAATGCAGTTTTGAACAAGATACCATTACTATTTCATTTAGAATATTAAAGTGGGAGACAAACCGAATTGGGATTCTGCATGGGGGAATTACAGCTGCAGCGTTTGACTATACAATGGGTATTCTGGCCAGATTTTATTCGGAAATGACCTTCTGCCCAACGGTAAGCCTTGAAATGAAATATATCCGACCTGTTGAGCTTGGGGAGGTTCTTATAGTAAAGGCAAGAGCAATTTCAAAGGGCAGAAAGGTCATACATTTGACTGCGGAAGGAACCCTTCAGTCTAATGGAAAGGTTGCGGCAAGTGGCGCTGCAATATTTCTTGTCACAGAAAAAAGAACTTAAAACCTGTCACTGTTATTTAAAAGATTTTTTAAATAACCACCTTCAATTTTGCCTGGAGCAGAGGATGAATTTGTGCCCATGATTGTATTGTAATATACGATTGAAGCATGGAATTCATCTTTTTTTGTATGAACGATTGCATAAGAAGCTTTGTCGGATTCCTTTGGAAGGCTAAGACTGCCGGGGTTCAGCAGGTATATGCCATCGAATTCCCCATAAAAGGAATCATGGGTGTGCCCGAAAAAAGCCGCTTTGCAGTTCAATTCCTGAGCACGATATAAAAGATTTTGTAAAGAAAATTTTACCTTTTCCATATGTCCATGAACTAAGAGTATTCCACCGAATTCTGTTTCTAATATTTTATAGTCATTTGAGCTGTGAGACCCGTCCATATTACCTTTTATGCTTATGACTTTAACGCCAAGCTCCTGCTCAAGTGCTAAAGCATCACTCTGGAGGTCCCCCAGATGAATTAGGTAATCAATTCCTGTCAGGCGTTCGTACACCTGCTTAACCTTTTCAGTTTTTCCGTGAGTATCACTTATTACAAAAAATTTCACTTCGTCACATCCTTATATATTAAATGATAAGGTAAGCTTAGAGTTTTTAGCACTAAGATAACTTATGCTTAAATTGGCTGGAAGCTTTTCCATGAAATCAAATTTGTCAAAGTCAATCAGTATATTGTTGCCATCCACGTAAGCAAATGAAACTTTAGCAAGCTTGGTAGCAGTTTTAAGTAAAGGGCCGTTCATCAGGGCAGCTTTAACCGCAAGCTTTTGCCCCATATTGCCAAGAGGAGCAACAGATTCTTTAAATGTTGCATATAGTTTGTGGCCTGTTTCATCAAATCGCAGTTCCTGAATATTAATCTGGTATTCTACGTCTACAGGACCCAGCTGTTTCGCATTAATTGAAGCAGTTATTTGTATAGAATCATTTGCAAAATCAATAGTATAGTTGTTTATCAACTCTCCGGTTCTTGATAGAATTGCTGATTTGAAATCTCTCGTTAATAAGGATGCTTTCAGAATCAACAGCCCTTGTTCCACGTCCTCTGCTCCAAGACTATTCAACAGGATGCACAATTCTTTTTTGTATGTGATCGCTTCTACAGCGATTTTTTTAATGTTTATCATTTTATATCACCTCTTGGAATCATTATATCATCGGAGGGCAGTGAAAACAAGAAGGTTGCCTGTAATGTATTGCACATAGGTTGCCTGTAATGTATTGCACATAATGTTAAAATGGTATAAAATTATCTTTAGACTTATTTTTGGAGGGGCAATGAAAGATCAATATGGAAGAACAATAAATTATATGCGGATATCCGTAACGGATAAATGTAATAACAGATGCAAATACTGCATGCCTCCAGAGGGTGTTGAGGATTTGGGACACAATACAATCTTGAAATACGAGGAAATTGAGAGAATCGTTAAGGCGGCAGCAAGTCTTGGTATTACTAAATACAGACTCACAGGAGGAGAACCTTTAGTCAGAAAAGGGATTGTGAATTTA
>JAENWI010000337.1 GCA_016650115.1 Peptostreptococcaceae bacterium
ACAGCACTCCTCAATACAAAGCTTAAAATACAGCCAATACTGGCAGGGATACTGGTTATGCTCGGTATTTATTCCATTAATTTAAGAATTATGGGAAACCGGTCGAACATTGCCCTGACGAAAAGCGACACCCTTTATAAGGCAGCCAAAGAGGTTTTTCCTGAGGGCTACTCGTCCTTATTACTGGGAGCAATAATCCTAACTATCATTATCACGGCTTTGTATTTTTTCCTGAATACAAGACTTGGTTTTGCATTGCGCGCGACTGGTGATAATGAAGAGATGGTCAGGGCCTCTGGAATCAGCAGTGATTCAATGAAAATAATGGGGCTGTCTCTTTCAAATGGAATTGTGGGACTTTCCGGCGGGATGCTTGTCCAGTATCAGTCCTATGCAGATATAGGCATGGGGGTTGGTATGGTGGTAATTGGGCTGGCTTCTGTGATCATAGGTGAAGCTATCTTCGGATCTAAAAGTTTGTTCAGACGTCTGATTGCTGTGGCACTCGGCGCCATATTATACAGACTTGTTATTTCCTTTGCACTGAACTTCGGTATGGCAGCCAACGATTTGAAGCTTGTTTCTGCTGTAATAGTTACGGCAGCACTTGCTCTCGGGTTAATGGGAGAAAACTTTTCCTTGCAGTCTATACAGTTGTTTAAAGGGAAAAACAAGAATCCCCTTCAAGAGAAAGGAGGGCTGTAAATTGTTAGAAATCAATAAAGTGAGCAAAACTTTCGGAAAAGGCACTGTAAATGAAAAAGTTGCCATTAATAATTTAAGCCTGAATCTTGGAAAAGGAGATTTCGTAACGATTATTGGCAGTAATGGTGCCGGGAAATCTACACTTATGAATTGTATCTCCGGGGTGTGCAGTATTGATTCGGGAAATGTAATACTTGACGGACAGGATATTACAAACCAACTGGAGCATAAAAGATCAAAGCATATTGGAAGGGTTTTTCAGGATCCATTGAAAGGAACCGCTTTTGATATGTCCATCGAAGAAAACTTGTCTATTGCTATCTGTAAAAACAGGAACCACGGCTTTCAGCTGGGTTTAAATAAGAAGGATAGGGCATATTTCAGAGAAAGACTTGCACTTCTTGAGATGGGTCTGGAAAATAGAATGAACCAAAAGGCAAAGTTTTTGTCGGGTGGACAAAGACAGGCACTTACCTTGTTTATGTCCATTATTTCCGAACCAAAGCTACTTCTTCTGGATGAGCATACGGCAGCACTTGACCCAGGTGCGGCTAAAAAGGTTCTTGAACTGACCAATCTTTTTACAAGAGAAAAAAATCTTACCACACTGATGATTACACATAATATGAAGGCAGCACTGGAAATAGGAAACCGAACCATCCTGATGAAGGACGGCGAAATCTTAATGGATACAACAGGAGTGGAAAGAGACAATATCACAGTGGAAATGCTGATTGCCAAATTTGAAATCGATAATGACAGGATGCTGCTGTAATGTGAAATAGATAATGACCGTATGCTGCTGTAATGTGAAATAGACAATGACCGTATGCTGCTGTAATGTGAAATAGATAATGACCGTATGCTGCTGTAATGTGAAATAGATAATGACCGTATCCTACTTTAATGTGACTTTTTAATGGAAAAGTGAAGACTTAATCAAGCTTGTTGGAAAAATCGAACCGTTAGAGTAACTCGAACCATCAGGGGGAACTCGAACCATCAGGGGGAA
>JAENWI010000237.1 GCA_016650115.1 Peptostreptococcaceae bacterium
ACTGCTGACAAGCAAAATGCCCTGCTTCGTCATTATCGAGGCAGAGCATTACTCTTTCTATTACTGGATGTTGTTTTAAATAGTAATCCAAAGCTTTGTCAGCAACACCACCCAGTGAAATCATGTGATGCCTAAAATTATCAACTTCATGGTATTTCAGCAAGGTTAAATAGCTCATCAAATCAATGGGAGCTTCAAATACACAAAGGGTATTACTGGTTCCTTCATAACAAAAAGGAAATGTCTTATCTGAGTTTTTGACATCTCCCCTGTAGGTTTTACCAGTTGTATTGGTACTTCTAACGCTTGTGTATTTAGGTTCCTGATTTTCGTCACAGCCAACAAACACACAGCTTTTTTGCTTGTTTTCATAGAGTTTATCTTTGTTGATGAAATCATAGACAATGTCTTTATCAATGCCCCTAGATCGAATCAGATAAGCGATGATGTGTTTAAACGTGTCGTTCTTTTCCGGTAATATGAATTCACCCTTTTTTTCTTCGGCCTGAATTCTTGGTGTAATTGGAAGATCGCTTTTTTCATTGCCAAGCAATGTGTAAACAGCATCCACCCAAGTTTTGCCTTCCATTTCCATAACAAACTGTATTGTTCCACCACCTATTCCTTTAGAAAAACAATTCCACTTGTTGCCGCTCACATCAATGTATAATCCACCATACTTTTCAACTTTATAAGATCTACCTGTTCTCTTTAATTCAAGCCCAATACTTTCTACGTAAGCAATGATATTCATGCTGTTTGCTATGTCCAGTTCTTCATTTGAAAATCGCTTCTCTTTATACACTTACATCACTCCTTACTACAATTCCAATTCTTCATCCATTTGATAATCTGGTTCTTGTTCCTTTACGTCATCATTTAAAACAATCGGATCGTACTTTGCTTTATTGAGCGACCCGTTAGGCAAATAACCATTCTCGGCCATAGAAGAATAACTGGACCCTCCAACAATGATGTGATCCAGTACTTTGATATTCAGCGGATGAAAAATATCTACAATACGTTGAGTTAATGCCTGATCCTCTTTAGATGGATTAGTTGATCCCCCTGGGTGATTATGAGATAGGATTAAACCGATGCAATCATTAGCAATGGCAATTTTCAAGATATCTCTCGGATGAACAACTGCCATATTTACGCTACCTTCTGAAACAGTTCTTGTTTCAATGATGCTATTGCTGTTATCTAAAAACGCTACCATAAAGCGTTCTTTGTCTCTCATGCCTCCAAGCAGTGATTGAAAGTATTTACCCGAGTCTTCTGGCGAAGAAAATTTGATGCGATTCTGATCTTCTTCCATTCTCAGCACGCTGTAGGAAGAAATAAACTCATTGAGTTTGCAAATTTTTTCAAGTTGTTTTTCATTGGGATCAACAACCATAGGGTGCTCAAGGATATTGAAAGGATTGTTTACTTTTGCATAGGCTTGAATTTTTCTTATGGAGATTCCCGTCAAAGCGTTCAAACTTTTAAAGAAATCCTCTGAATATTTAACTGGACTCGACATGATTATTCACCACCTTCTGAAATATCGCCATCATAGGCAATAATGATATTTTTCAAGTCTATCAATTTAGTTTCTAATTCTTTTGTAATCGGCAGTGATGTTACAGACATAAACAAAGCTCTAACACCCTTTTGTTCAACAAATGCCCTAACCACTTCAATCTCTTCATGCTTTGGTTTTGTTAGCCATGTAATTAATGCTACAAAATTATCTATCTCTTTAGTTCCTTTACCTGTATTAGCCATGGTCTTTCCTCCTTAAAAATAACGCTGGGTTCGGGTCCCAGCGCTTAATTGATTTCTTCATTTTCATAGTCTTCAGAGGTTTCAGTGTTCTCACCAAAACTATCTGAATCAGCGATTACTTCATCACACCCTTTGTCCATGTCAAGTTCAGCATTCAGTTCAAATTGCCGTTTCAATTTGAACTCTAGCTCATCTTCATATTTGAAAGGTTTTTCCCATTCTTCTTCAGACTGCTCCAAGTTTCGCTGATATTCCTGTATCGTATTTTCAATCTTTGTAATACGCTTTTCAAAGCCTTCTAAGAGGTTTTCAAGCCTTACCATATTACCGTGGGCACTGTCTCCAAACTCCACTTCATGCTTCATATTTCCATGCAGCACGAGCTTGTGTTGTCCTAAGAACTTATCCCTTTTAACCATTAGTTCAAACCCATTGAAGTTACCAATGTTCTCTTCCTTGTCTGGTTCAAGATTTCCTAATAGTGCTTGGATATAAGTACCTGCTTTTTCCCTTTCATCAAAGCGCTTGCCATTAATTATGACCTGAAAATCAGTTGTCATATTCATATCCCGCCTGCTGACGTCTTTAATCATGCATTCTAACCTTTGCTTAGCTTCATTAATGAGTTTAGGGTAACGGTAGGTGAAGTTATCCTCCATGGCATATCGCCTGCTGTTGTATGCTGATTTTAGTAGCGTTAGCCTGCTAACTACATTATCAATGTCCATCTTTTCTTTAATCAGTGGATTGCCAGTTGCAAGTGCTTTTACTTCTGCAAAAGAAAGTACCGTTTCATCAATGTCTTCTGCATTTCTTGCAATGGACTTGCTGGTCATAATCTGGGATATAAACC
>JAENWI010000144.1 GCA_016650115.1 Peptostreptococcaceae bacterium
CTCATCGAGCAATCTGCCTGGCGCTACCGCGAAATATTCCATAAAGATATACGACTTAGCACTTTTTAATGCTGTTTTTATTGCTTCAAAACCCTTTTCACCTTCGTTGTAATACGTCACATCGGTTTCATTATATACAGGGTAAGGACCATTTTTTTGAAGAAAATTCAACAATCCTGTCTGTTCTGGCAACTCATGCGCTACTTTATTGAATACTTTTTCATCGCCATCAAGCAAATAAGCCGTATCTTTGATAAGTTTCTGAACTTTTATTGCATTTTTCTTCCATTTTGGACTCAACTCAATATAAAGATAATAAAGAATCCCAAAAATAGGCAAGAGACACATAAATGTCAGCCATGCAATTTTAAATTCCGGGCTTTCCTGCCTATTAACGATATACACGACAAGAATGAAACTGATGATTAAATTAATCAGATAAATATAATGGATATATTGTGTAAGCGTCAGAAAGCTTACTCCAAGAAGAATAACCTGAAAAACTAACAGCAATATAATAATAAACCGGCGGCTGAATATATTTTTGGATACCCTTATTTTAAACTTGCTTTTTCGGTTCCCCATGAGCAGCCTCTCCTTCTTGAATAAATATATTTTTTCCGAATTATTTTTTTCATTTTATTATTTCATAAGTCGACACTCACTTGAATTTCACCGCTGTGATATCTCGACCGATATTTCTTGACTGAATCGTGCTGCCTTTCACAAAACCCATTATTTCCAACTCTTTCCCTGTAATATAATCAGTATTTACTAAGATCATCTTCCTCAACACCATTTAGGGCCTTCCTAATTAACATTTACAATTCAAGCTTTTATTTATGATTATAATACTAGAAATAAAATTAGGCAAATAATAAATGTCTCTGATTTTCTTCCCCACTCTCATAGGTTCTAATGCATCTCCAGACAATAACAAACCGGCGATTGTTTTTATTGTAATTTTCTTTACTTACTGCCGAAGATATGCTAAACTAAACAAAATTAACTTTTCAATGTAGGCCTCGCAGCAAAAGTTGTGAGGTCTTTTTTATACTTTCCCTTATTTCTATAATAAATAAGCTGACATTTTCAAGTAATATGAATAATGTATCTTAAAATCATGGAGGAATATTATGCGAATACTGGTTATTAACGGTCCTAACATAAATATGTTAGGCATTCGAGAAAAAAGTATTTACGGAAGTCAAACATATGAAGATCTTATTCATTACATCAAAGAAGTATGCACTCAAAATGAAATGGAGGTAGAAATCTTTCAGTCAAACCACGAAGGAGAAATTATCGATGCTATACAGGCTGCATATGGAAAAAAGGATGGAATTATCATCAACCCTGCGGCATATACACATACTAGCATTGCTATTTTAGATGCTCTTAAAGCAGTATCCTTACCTGCGGTTGAGGTACATTTATCAAATATTTACGAGAGAGATGAATTTCGTCACATATCTTATGTTTCAAAGGTCTGCATTAAGTCTTTCTATGGATTGGGCTTCAAAGGATACAAAAATGCGATTTTACTACTGAAGTCCCTCGATTGATAACAGTATATCTCAAAACTCAAATATGCGGGCGGGGTTATCGTACAGCATATCGAATCTCATCTCTTCATCATGGAAGATGCTCTTGAAAATATTTAGAAGTACACCGTAGTCGACCCTTTTATACTAGCACCATTCTTTTAAAGGTAATATCTATTCGGCCAAATTTCAATACTATGATGTGATACAATAATTAATAATGCTTGCGCACAATTCTGTGCATCATTTTTCTTCATTAACAGCATTAAAAAAGACCAGTGGTTATAAACCGTTAGTCTTTCAGCTTTGCTTGGCGGAGGGCATCATTCGGCATATGTTTTCTTAATTCGCCTTATTCCTGCGCTCAGTTCCTTCGGCCTTCGCTCCGCTGTCCCTTTTGCACTGCGACTTTCTCACCCACTCCATGGGTTCGGGTCCTGCTTCCGCCAATAACAAAACAGAGACCACAAGGGTCTCTGTTTTGTTATTGGCGGAGGACATGGGACTCGAACCCACGGGGCTTTAACACCTTACCTGATTTCCAATCAGGCTCCTTAGCCACTCGGTC
Organism: Peptostreptococcaceae bacterium; assembly: GCA_016650115.1. GTDB lineage: Bacteria > Bacillota > Clostridia > Peptostreptococcales > Anaerovoracaceae > JAENWH01. Next base: position 2,113 of record JAENWI010000144.1, read on the forward strand.
AATCCTCCAAATATTGTGCCCGCCTGTTCCGTAGGCACAATAAATAATTTAACATATTTTCACTGCATTTGCAAGTTATTTCTCAAAACAGATCGCGTCCCTTGAATGAAATACTAAATTCCGCTTACTTGAATAAATAACGGAATTTAAAACGTTTGCATTTATTAATTCACTTAAATATAAAAACAAAATAGTTATACTCCCTAAATAGTTACCCTTTATTTCCTGATTTTTGCATTAGCATGCCTAACTTTTGAATTTTAGTTAGGTATAACAAGATGTTTTTTTATAAATCAGGTTAAAAGTCGGCCATTTTCATCAAAAAAAATTGCAGTCGAAAGCATGTGTTAACCTTTTCTTATTCCATTTTATCGTAGAAAGGTAGAATCCACCTCTCGAGCCGATAAACTAAAGTTTCCGATTCCCCGAATGATCCAAACCTGACTCCACAAATGCTCCACAGATATCCATACTTGTTTCAGCTTCTTACAACCGCTTTGTACTGATTATTATCGGTTTGATGAATATCCCAAAAATGCAAATTCCGACAAAAATTTTAAATGCCGTATGCATGGTTTCTATGAGTAATAATGGTGATGCTTCAGATAAAGACTGGTTTCCCATGTACGCTCCGACTATTATGGTAACAATTGCCATGCTCGAGGTGTGTCCGAGTGATCTCATCGTAGCAAGCACAGAAGAAGCCACCCCGTAATCCTCTTTTTCTACACATGCCATTACTGCATTTGTATTTGGCGAAGAGAAAACCGCAAATCCGATTCCCGATATTACTAAAGCCAGGATGATAACCCAAAGTGGGGTGGGCTCTGTTATAAATGCAAAAACCAGAAGCCCCAATGCACAGATTCCCATTCCTATCGATGCCAGTTTATACGGTGAAACTCTATCCGAAAGTCTCCCCATATAAGGGGATCCTACGGCCATGATAATGGGTTGAATGATCAGAATCATTCCTGCTGACTGAGAAGAATATTCCATTACAACCTGCAGATATATGGACATCAAATATCCGATTGCAAAAGTGGCTCCATAATTCAGGAGCTCTGTAATATTTGATGCCATATAGGTGGGATTCCTAGCGAATAGTTTAATATTTATAATAGGATTTAACGTTTTTCTCTCATGTAATATAAAGAAAACAAGAAAAACGATTCCCAAAATGATCAAGTGTGCTGAAAATCATCGCACCGCCAATCCCTTGTAATACTCTCAGGGCAATAAGAATCATGATATTCCAGGCAAAGGCGGAAAAGAGCGAAGATATTGCGAATATAAAGATTCCTATAGTCAAAATCCTTTTTCGGTTTGTCAAGTCTGCAAATCTTCCGAAAGGAACAGATAAAGCAGCAACTGCCAGCATATAAGCGATGATAACCCATCCTATAAACTGAGCACTTACATTGAATTCATTCCCCATATTCGGGATCGACAAGTTTAAAGCACTACCAGTGAAAGTAGTGACAAAAGATGTGATTAAGACAACATAAATTGTCGCCATTTGATCTTTTGAATATTTCCCCGTCAATTTGTTTGTCACTTTATTCTAACCGTTTCTTTCATCTGATCAATATCGAGCACTTCCGTGTGTCTGATCACCTTGTTCTCCAGATCTATTAATCCTACAGGTATTCTGACTTTTGTCTTTTCATTCAGTTTTCTCACATTGGCAAATCCATTCTCTTCAACCTTGAGGCCGATTGCTGCTGCGACACTGTCTGCAAATTTATAAGCACTTGCCGTAGATGCTATTACAGCTGGAGTCAGATCACCCGTTTCTTTTTTATAATCTTCATATACCTTATAGGCAACTGCCGTGTGCGTGTCCATCAGGTAGCCATTGTCATAATACATTTCACCAATAGTCTTGTTCGTTTCCTCGATGTCTGCGTAACCGCCGTAAAAGTCCTTCAGACCTTCTTTAATCCTTGAACTGACCTTATATACCTTTTCCTTGTCTAGGTTCTCCATCAGGCCTTTAATCTCTTCTCCATTGTTGCCACTTAAATGGTAAAGCAGTCTTTCAAGATTTGAAGAAATAAGAATATCCATGGATGGCGAATTTGTTAAATAGAAATCTCTGTTGATATTATATTCTCCACTGTTAAGGAAATCTGTCAGAACCTTGTTTTCATTTGATGCACAGATAAATTTATTAATTCCAATACCCATTTCTCTTGCATAATAAGCCGCAAGGATATTACCAAAATTCCCTGTTGGCACGACCACATTCATCTTTTCGCCAGGTTTAATGATGCCCTTTTCAATAAGCTTAATATATGAA
>JAENWI010000171.1 GCA_016650115.1 Peptostreptococcaceae bacterium
ATTAAGCTCGGTCAATGAATTTTCTGTATTAGCAGATGATATTCTTGAACATCATGAAAGATGGGATGGGAAAGGATATCCGAGAGGTCTTAAGGGCAAAGAAATCTCATTGCAGGCAAGGATTATTGCTGTTGCAGATTCCTATGATGCTATGACTAGTGATAGAATTTATGGTAAAGCGTTGAGTGAAGAAGAAGCCACAAATGAAATAAAGAGATGTTCCGGCACTCAGTTTGATCCAGAGGTTGCCAGGGTATTTGTTGAAAAGGTTTTAGGGCAAGAGTGGGAACAGCTTAACAAAATATAAATTTTAATAGATATAGTAAAACAGATGGTAGTTTTTTGGTTGATTATCAACGAGTTGCCCCATGAATGAAAGGAAACGTATGACTTGCGAAAATGACAAGAAATGTACATTGCATATACTATCTCTGGAAGATTCTCCAATGGATGCGGACCTTATTAAAGAGTATTTACTTGAAAATTTCGGATCCGAAATTCAAATAAATACGGTCGCAAATGAGGAGGATTTTATTTCAGCGATATCTAAAGATAAATTTGATCTGATTCTTTCCGATTTCAGGTTGCCCGGATTTGATGGCTTTCAGGCGTTAGAACATGCCAAATCAATGTGTTCATTTACTCCGTTTATATGTGTATCCGGGGTCATAATAGGTGAAGTAGCAGCCTCGGAACTTCTCAAACAGGGCGCTACAGATTATGTTTCTAAAGAAAACCTTGGACGGCTAAAACAATCGATAGAAAGAGCTCTAAAGGAATTAAAAGAAACCGAGGAGAAGGAAAAACGAGCAGCAGAGTTAATCATTGTCAATAAAGAGCTTGCCATTAAAAATAAAGAGCTTGCCCTAAAAAATAAAGAGCTTGCCATTAAAAATAAAGAGCTTGCTCTAAAAAATAAAGAGATTTCATATATTAGCTACCACGATTTTTTAACAGGTCTTTATAATAGAACTTACTTTGAAGAGGCAAAACTACGCCTCGATACTCCAAGACAATTGCCCATTTCGATTATTATGGGAGATATTAATGGTTTGAAATTGATCAATGATGGCTTTGGACATTCTAAAGGAGATGGAGTGCTTATTGAAGTAGCTAAAATTTTGAAAAATTGCTGCAGGAAGGAAGATATTATTTCAAAAATCGGAGGAGACGAGTTTGGAATTTTACTTCCCAAAACTGACAGCCAATCAGCTCAGCAAATATGTAACAGAATATACGATACTTGTAAAGGATTCGTGTTGAATGGGAGCTCGATTTATCCCAGTATTTCTTTAGGACATGCAACAAAGAACATTGAAACTGAGATGATGGATGGCATTTTTATGGCAGCTGAAGAAGCTATGTATAGGCACAAGCTATTAGAAAGCAGAAGTGCTCATAGCTCAATACTAGCATCGATAAAAGCAATAATGTTTGAGAAAAGCCAAGAAACAGAAGAACATGCAGCGAGAATGGTACAACTATCAAAATCAATAGGACTAGCTATGTCTCTTTCAGAAGATCAACTAAATGAACTTGAGTTATCAGCCACGTTGCATGATATTGGAAAAATGGGCGTAGATTCTAAAATCTTATCAAAACTAGGTAAGCTTAGTGATGAGGAATGGGTCGAAATGAGAAAACATCCTGAAGTTGGTTTTAGAATTGCACAAGCAACTTCGGAGCTTATACCTATAGCAGATTATATCCTTTGCCATCACGAAAGATGGGATGGTAAAGGATATCCTCAAGGCTTAATTGGAGAGCAAATACCACTTCTATCCCGCATAGTGGCTATTGCTGATTCGTTTGATGCTATGACTAACGATAGGACATATCGGTCAGCAATGACAAAGGGAGAGGCTATAGAAGAAATTAGAAGAAATTCGGGCACCCAATTTGATCCAGATATTTCGCAACTGTTTCTCAATATAATATCGGAAGAACTGACGATTGATAAACTGAAGGAGGCTGAAGTTGAATATTAAAAAGAATAAGAGGGTTATAATAATTGCCGCAACCTCGTTTATCATTCAGTGCAGTTGTTGTAAAGGCTAGAGTGGGCATGCATGCATGCGGAATTAAAACAATATCGGGACTTTTGTTTGATTATCAACGAGTTGCCCCATGAATGAATTAGAACATGTTAAATCAATATGCTCATCCACTCCATTTATATGTGTATCTGGTTTAATAGGTGAGGAAACAACTGCGGAACTTCTGAAACAAGGTGCCTCAGATTATGTTTCGAAAGGCAAATTGGGACGATTGAAATATTCTATAGAAAGAGCTTTAAAGGAATTTAAAAATCAAAATGATTTAAAGGAAGCCCATTTATACCTTATTAAAAGCGAGGAACGATATAAAGCCATTACACAAACTTCAACTGACGGGTTCGTTGTTTTGGATATAGAGGGCCGTTTTTTGGAAGTCAATGACGTCTATTGCAAAATAAGCGGATACTCCAGAGAGGCTTTACTCTCCATGAATATCAAAGATTTGGAATCGGATGAAGTGGACAAGCAAATTGACGAACACATGGGAAAGATTATTGATAAGGGATGGGATAAATTCAAAAGCAGGCATCGTAAAAGCGATGGAACATTCTTCCATGTACATAATAACATCACTTTTATACCAAACGAAAAATTATTCATCTGCTTCTTTCATGATATCACTGATAGGAAAAAAACAGAAAAAGACCTCCTTTACATGAGTTATCACGACCAACTCACCGGATTATATAATCGCAGATATTACAAAGAAGAGCTAAAGAGGCTTGATACAAAAAGAAACCTTCCTTTGACCATTGTTATGGGTGATGCAAACGGATTAAAACTGATCAATGATTCATTTGGACATGCCATGGGCGATGAACTTCTTAGGAAAGCAGCAGAAGTGATAAAAAACGGATGCCGAGCTGATGATATTATTGCCAGACTTGGAGGGGATGAATTTGTTATTATATTACCTAAAACGGATGTTTTTGAAACAGAGCGAATCATTAAACGTATCAAGGATCTGTCATTAAAAGAAAAAGTAGGCAACATTGATATCTCTATTTCCTTTGGGTACGCAACAAAAAGCAACGAGGGAGAAAATATTCAAGAGATATTTAAATATGCTGAAAATCTTATGTATCGGCATAAGTTCTCTGAAAGTTCGGGCATTAGAAGCAAAACAATAGACTTGACAATGAAGACACTATACAAAAAAAGCATTATAGAGAAGTTGCATTCTATAAAAGTTAGTGAATTCTGTGAAGCTATTGCAACCAAGATGGATTTTAGTGAGAATGATGTTTATCAGATTAAAATAGCTGGACTAATGCATGATATAGGAAAAATAGAAATTGATGAAAAAATTCTCAATAAACCCGAAAAGCTGAGCAAAGATGAATGGGAAAGGATGCAGAGACACCCTGAAATAGGGTATCGAATATTAAGCTCGGTCAATGAATTTTCGGTAATAGCAGATGATATTCTTGAACATCACGAAAGATGGGATGGGAAAGGATATCCG
>JAENWI010000374.1 GCA_016650115.1 Peptostreptococcaceae bacterium
ATCTTCTATGTTGTATTACAAGTTTCAGATCATAATTTTTCATTAAATTTATTCTATAAACCTCAAGAGGAATTGAGCTCTGCTGGAGAGCAACTCAACAGCAATAGGGTTTATGATGGTGAATACACCGGCCCCTTTTCCATAGGGGCTTTTTTCAGTTTATTCATTATCCGTTATGGCTAAAGAAAACTCATACGTTCTCTTTGGCCTTTTCACAGTTACTTTAAATTAAATTCTATAAAACAGCCTTCTATTAACAGTCTTCTATGAGCTGCATTGTCTTGTTCAATTTTATAGAGAAAGAGCCGTACTCTGCGGGTTAATAGTCAGTACATCGCTACAGATTTCGCTAACGGTCTCATTCCAAAGGTCATTTTATAGAATATAATTGTCTGTGTTTGTTTATCCGATAACTCCAAGTTCATATCTGTTTCTGGTTTTTAGGACATGTCTTATCCTGCTCATCAATTTTTTTGCTATTCGTATTATCGCTTTTTGCGGTTTCATTCTTTTACAGAGTTTATTGTAGCACAGTCCCAGAGCAGGATCACCCGCAACGGCCTTCCAGGAACTTTCCATTATCGCTGTTCGCAGGATTTTATGTCCCCGAGGTGTAATATCTCCCACACGTTCTTTCTCACCTGAAGAGCGGGTTGACGGCACTAAACCGATAAAGCTACATAATTTATCAAATGATTTAAATCTTTCCATGTTCTCGAGTTCTGTCAAAATAATCATTGCTGTTATCAGACCAATTCCCGGAATACTTAAAAGCAGTTCCACATCCTCTTTATAGGAAGGTGATTCTGCCAATAATTTTATCTGCCTCTTGATATTGGCTTTTTCCTGGTGAAGGTTATGGAATATGGAGAGATGACCGTTTAAAGATAATCTGCAGGAGGAACTCAACTCCAGATCCTTAAGCCATTGCACAAATTTCCTTGACCAAGTATTTCCCTTAAACTCTTCCGGAATCTCAATGCCAGTGAAGTTTAAAAAAGATTTGATCCTGCACTTTACCCGCGCCAGATCTTTAGAAACAGTTTGTCTATGTCGGACCAGAGTCCTGTTGCCCAAAGTGACCAAAGAAGGAACGTAAATAGGAATTAACTCCCCATTCTTAAGGCATCGGGCAATTTTCCTGCTATCCCTGGAATCATCTTTCTGGATCTTTTCCTTTCCAGTGGTTGGAATATCAGCTGCATTGACCACAATTGAATTTATTCCCAATTTTAACAATTGGTAATGAGCCCAAAAACCACTAAATCCTGCTTCATAGGCACTAAAATAAGTTGCGCCAGGATAGTTGGTATTTAAGTGTTTAAAAAGCGCCAGAGGACTGGGTGGTTGAGAGAAAGTTCTTTGATAAACTGAATCCATCATAACGGTAATATTCCAGGATTTTAAATGTACATCAATGCCAGTATAAATGTTTTGGCCGCTGTAGTCCGATTTTGTAAATTGTGGTTGCATAAGTTTCGATTTTATAGGTTATTATAAGCGGTTAACTTTTAATTCTTCTATAAATATCTGAAACTTATGCTTTTATAG
>JAENWI010000483.1 GCA_016650115.1 Peptostreptococcaceae bacterium
AATCATTATGATTCATGATTTGGTTTGATTGTATAATTCCATTCTCCATGAAAATCATTTCTTTCAATTTTTATTTTATCCATTTCTTCATTTGTTATTACAATGCCAGTAGGATAGGTCCTTTTGTCTAATTCACAATTTATTTCCAAGCCTTTAAGTGTCTTTGTTGATGCTATTAAATTTACAATTACTTCATAACTTACTAATGGTTTGCCTCTCCAATTTTGGGATATGTAAGAAAATAGCCGATGTTCTATTTTATTCCATTTGCTTGTAGCTGGAGGAAAATGACAAACCTCTATGGTTAATCCTGTTTCATTTGACAGTTTTTGCAGCTCAGCTTTCCATAAACGACTTCTCGAAGAATTGCTTCCGCCCCCATCGGCTGTTATTAAAAGCTTTTGAGCATCTGAATATATTGGCTTGCCCATTTTCGTCCACCATTTCTTTATAGTTTCGACAGCAAATTCAGCTGTATCATGGTCTATTCCAATACTTACCCAACCTTTATTTTGGAACAAATCGTAAATCCCATATGGTATTGCCTTACCTTCTGCATCACTGAGAAAATCATATACTTTGACCTTTTCCGGCTGCTTTTCTTTATGTAGTTCTTTACCATTATTTTTGAAATTACCTACAAGTTCCTTTTTCTTTGCATCTACTGATATTACTGGCTGTTTGCATTCTTGATATTCATTTATCTTATTGTGTATATGCTCAAATTGAGAATTACGGTCAGGATGACTCTTTCCTTCGTCTGTTTTTCGATTTGCCTGAAGGCTGAACCCTTTGTTTTTAAGTATCTCACCAACAAGCTTGTGGCTTACTTCGTATCCTCCTGATTTAAGTTCTGCTGATAGCTTGCGTAAGCTTTTGCTTGTCCACATTAATGGCGAATCTGGTTCGCCTCGTAAAGCAGGCTCTATTAATTTATCCAGCTCTTTTTCAATTGCTGGTAACTTGTCAATCGATTTCTTACGCCCTCCACCTTCCTTTCTAATACGGCTTTTGTCTATTAAATCGGGCTTCTTCAATTCTTTAAGACCTGTGGAAATTGTAGTACGAGACACCCCTGTTGATTTGGAAACTATACCTATGCCTCCATGGCCTAAAACCTTTGATTCCGCAGCAACTATCAATCTATGGGTCTTCTCGTCTAATAATGGCGCTAAAATTTTATG
>JAENWI010000333.1 GCA_016650115.1 Peptostreptococcaceae bacterium
AGCGTCCTTACAAAACCATTTGAAAAAGATATTAGAGAATAAAAAAAAGTTAAATAATACAAATCAAGTAATGGAAGAAATACTTGAAGCAACGCATGTTGGGATTTGGGAGTGGAATGTGCAAACTGGTGAAACGATATTTAACGAAAGATGGGCTGAAATAATTGGCTACACTTTAGATGAAATATCGCCGACAAGTATAGAAACATGGATCCGGTTTACTCACCCTGATGATATAAAAAAATCAGATGAGCAATTGGAGAGAATTTTTTCAAATGTGCAAGAATATTATGAAATAGAATGTCGGATAAAACATAAGGATGGAAGCTGGATATGGATTAATGATAGAGGTAAAGTAGTAACCTGGACAAATGATGGAAAGCCATTAACTATGAGGGGTACTCATTCTGATATAACAAAATCCAAGAGGGAGGAAGAAAAAAATATTTACTTAGGTTACCATGATTTTCTTACAGGAGTATACAATCGAAGATTTTATGAAGAAGAGCTTAGAAGGCTCGACACCGAAAGAAATCTCCCATTAACAATTGCAATGGGGGATTTAAATGGGTTGAAATTGATCAATGACTCATTTGGACATCACATGGGAGATGAGTTTCTTAAGAAAGTAGCAGAACTAATAAAAGAAACATGCAGAGCCGATGATATAGTTTCCAGAGTTGGGGGCGATGAATTTGTGATTATACTTCCTAAGACTGATGGTTTAGAAGCAGGAGAAATTATCAATCGCATATATAAATCCGTTTCGGAGAAAAGGGTTGAAAATCTTAAGTTTTCTATTTCTTTTGGTTATGAAACTAAAACTGAAATGGGACAAAAAATAGAGGACGTATTCAAAGGTGCTGAAGATCATATGTACCGCCATAAACTGTATGAGAGCAACAGTATAAAAAGTCAGATGATTGATCTTATTATGAATACACTTCATGAAAAGAACCCAAGAGAATCACTTCATTCTAAAAGAGTTAGTGAAATTTGCGAAAGTATAGCAAAAGGTATGGGACTTGATAATGAAAATATCAATAAGATTAGAGTTGCGGGGCTTATGCATGATATTGGGAAAATAGGCATAGATGAAAAAGCACTAAATAGCGTGGGGAAACTGAATGATGAAGAATGGAAAGAAATTAAAAAACATCCAGAAATAAGCTATCGTATTTTAGGCTCTGCCAAAGAATTTTCTGAGATTGCAATGTTTGCTTTAGACCATCATGAAAGATGGGATGGATCTGGCTACCCGAACCGTCTTAGAGAAAAAGAAATATCACTTCCGGCAAGAATAATAGCTGTTGCCGATGCTTTTGATGCCATGATTGGAGAACGATCATACAGGGAATCAATAAGTGAGGAAGATGCAATGAAGGAAATCATAAAATGTTCAGGGACACAATTTGACCCATATATTGTTGAGATATTTGTAAAACAATCTTTAAAAGAATTGTAAAGGATTGTAATTAAACAATTTATTATAGAACTTTATTAATTTAGAAAGATAGGTTATTAAAAAGATTTGGGGCGGATTTATAGTATTAATTCTGTTGAGCGTATCGGTAAGCGCAATGGATAGTCTACACACTTCCTAACAGCTTGCGGCTGATGCGCTTTCGGTGGAGCAAGCCGATGATAGAAAGATAGCAGACGCTATTGATCAGCAAATTATAGAGTTAGGAAGTGCCTCAGATTTAAAATATGAGAATATTAATCTCGTTGATCCTGTCTCGA
>JAENWI010000478.1 GCA_016650115.1 Peptostreptococcaceae bacterium
AGAGACTTCATCGAAACTTTCTTTTACCTTATACAGTTCCATCATGCGCTCAAGCATTTCCCTTAATACATTCTTCTTTTCCAAAGCGACTGCCTTGCTCTGATTTTTCTCATCAATGGTAACCTGTATTGTTGCAATTTCAGTACTGATGCTTGTAATATTATCATGTATCGCATCGTTATTCCCCGAATATGACTTTACAATGCCTTCACAAATCTTTATTTTTTCAAGTTTTTCTTTGTCCTCACTGGAGTCCAGAATTTCTATAATTGCTTCAAGTTGGCTTTCTATATCCGAAAGATCCTTCCTGCCTTCATAGATGTGATCTCTTATCCCACCGATTAGAGTTTTCTTATCTATTAAATCAAAGCTTGCCCTTTCACATGACTTTAACATACCAAGCATTGCTCTTTGCTCATTGGAAAGTTCCCTTATTCCAAATGTAACTTCATAGATTATATCAATAGCAGAAGCAATCCCACCCGAGGTATAGTCTATTTGTCTATTATTAAGAAGACTCTTTGCTTGCGAAATTAAAGCCTTCGCTTCAAAAGTAAGACTGTCAAATTCCGACTTGGCTCTCTGCGATTCTTCGCTTAACTGTCCAATCTTTCGTTCTGCATTTTCCAGTCTGCTTTTTTCGATTTCAAGATCCTCCGTATCCGGAAATCCGTCTTTTTCTTTTTCCAGGATAGTGATTTCCCTTTCTACTTCATTTATTTTAACAAGGCATTCTTCAACTGCAGATTTTTCATCTGCTATTTCAAATTCCAGCCCCGCAATCATCTTCGCCATGTGCTCAATCCTGGTGGTTTCGCCTATCATAACCGGCTCATAGTTTTTATCAGCAACACCAGATATTTGACCAAGCCTAAAAGTCCCATCTGTTCCAATATAATTTTTAAAGTCCTTCGAATCACCAATTGATCTTAAGAATCTCTCAGCCTGTGAGATAAGTGAAAGCCCTACCGCCCCTTCTTCCGGGACAAGATACTTGCATAGTGACCTGGTTTCATTAATATCAGCACTGCCATCAATCATCATGAACAAATCACTCTCATCTTTATGAGTATTCATAAATTCATTTCTATAATCTTCCGGCACCATAATAGTGTCTATTATTCCGGATACAGATAATGCGTATTCAATATTTTTCATCATGTTAGTGGGCGCGTTCTCTTTGAACTTAAAAGCTTTATAAAGTTC
>JAENWI010000450.1 GCA_016650115.1 Peptostreptococcaceae bacterium
CCCTGTAGCCTCTTTTCTAAATTCTTTCGAAAAAATGTTCTTTTGAGTCTTATCTAAAATAAGGCTTACCTCAGATGTAGTAAAATTGTTTGCTGAAAGGAATCCAGCGCTGTTTCCTGTCAAATTGCTTTCTTCAAGTTTAACCCCCGAGTTAGCCAGGACTTCTTTTACCGTTGTATTTCCAGAAATGACAATACGGATTTTTCCATCTACTTTGGAAACCGTTACTTTTCCAAGCGTAGAATCGATAATGATAATACTGTTTTGGCCACCGCCATAAATCATGGTTTCGCCTTCTACTTCCAAAACATCTGTAAAAGTATTATTACTCATTGTTGTGTAATTAAATATACCGTTAACCAGCGTCATAAACTCCACTCTGGTAATGTTGTTGTCTGGTCTGAAAGTACCATCTTCATACCCTTTAATTGTACCTTTATCCATCCAACTTTGGATAGTATCTTCTGCCCAATTCCCTGATATATCCGAATCTACATCGGTAGCTGCAGATACGTTCATCGGCATGAGAGTAAACATCATGCAAAAAATTGTTAAAACATTGTCACTGTCCATACGATAAGTATTAGTTGCCTTTTGTTGGAAGCAATTTCATACTAGCTGTTGTTTGCAATATTAACTTCTTTGCGAAAGTATTTTATACAAAAAGTTTATCATAAGAACTTATGTTCTTACAAGCTATTTCTTTTAAAAGTGTATTTATTTAACGCTTACATCCCCATGGCTGAAGCGAGGGGATGTAAGCTATTTTTTTGGCAAAAACCCTGGCTTTAGATATGTGGAGTATATCTCCTAGATGTGGTTTGTTACTCCGACCGCTAATCTTCACAAAGTCCTGAATCGCAGCAAAATTATGCGCATTTTTATGCTCTCAAAACACATATAAAATTATTAGTGAGCATTATGTTACGCATTATAAAGGTTATTTTTATGCTCGTTTTGAATCAAACTGATGGTTTGTTCTCGAATCCCAACAGAACTCGCTATGTCCTTCCACTGTTTTACAGCAGTGGTAACGTCATTAATAATCTTATTACACTTAGGCGATTTGAGATCCATTTTTTTGCCACATGCAATTAGATCTTCAGGTGAGATGTTTGACATTTTGCCGTTTACGGTCATTTGATGCGCTTTAAGCCATCGGTTCTCTGGATCACTTGAAAATGTGACATCATATGCTGGCGATAAGGACCAAATCCCTTCTCTGTTCATTAAAAAAGAGATGTTTTTTACATGGTCATCCTGATTGACCGCAAG
>JAENWI010000380.1 GCA_016650115.1 Peptostreptococcaceae bacterium
AATGGATAATCTATCATAAACAATAAAGCTAAATAAGTAGTGTAAAAAGGATCAAGCGCATATGTCATTTATTTCTTTGGGAATCTCAAAATCTCTCGTAACTGCTTTAGAGCGAATGAACTTAACAACACCCTATCCTATTCAAACAGAAGTAATTCCAGCAATCTTGAAAAAAAAGGATATTCTTGGTATTGCAAAAACAGGATCTGGTAAAACCCTTGGCTATGTATTGCCTATTCTTATGAAATTACAAAAAAAAGAGGTTATGAAAGATAGGCATATTCAGGTACTGGTAATGGTTCCCACGAGAGAGCTTGCTGCTCAAGTAAATTCTGTGTTTTTAAAGTTTATCCATGAATCGGCCTTAGACATAAAAACCCTAGCTGCCTTTGGTGGAGCTTCAATTAATCCTCAAATGATGGCAATGAGAAATGTGAATATTCTCATTGCTACCCCTGGCCGATTGTTGGAACTGGTCTCTGTGAATGCTGTTCATTTGTCTGCTTTAAAAATAGTAGTTCTTGATGAGGCAGATAAAATGTTAACTGCCGGTTTTGCGAAGGAAATGGATCAGATTTTTGCTCTGCTTCCTAAACACCGACAGAATCTGCTTTTTTCGGCAACCTTGAATGAAGAGATCCATTCACTAGAAAAAGTTCTCCTGCATGATCCCTTAGTGATTAGGATAGAAGAGGAATCAGATCCAATTGAACTCATAACCCAGAGTGCCTATTGTATTCCAGAGGAGAAAAAAGGCCCTCTTTTACGGTACCTCATTAAGAGTCAGGATATGAAACAAGTACTAGTCTTTACCTCTTCTGTAGCAAGGGCTGATAGGGTTGCAGATAAATTACATAAAAACGGTATTGATGCCAAATCAATTCATAGTAAAAAGAGTCAGGGAGCGAGGACAGACCTACTAAGGGCATTCAAGCAGGGAATGCTAAGAGTTTTAGTTACTACCGATCTCCTATCCCGAGGTATTGATATTGAATTTCTTCCCTTTGTCATTAACTATGAACTGCCTCGGTCTCCAAAGATATTTATCCACAGGATAGGAAGAACAGGCCGTGCAGAAAATTTTGGAGAAGCTATTACTCTTATAAATCCTTCAGAAGAGATTCATTTTGCTGTGATAGAAAAGAAGATGAAGAAAAGAGTTACAAGAATAGCATGTGAAAGTTTTGATCTATCAAACGTGTAAGAAGAGTTCGTAGTTTACCTTTCCTGTGGCTCGTAGGCATACTATAGACTAGAAGTTTTCGTAAGGGGCAAAAGGTATACTATTGAGCAATACTAGTGAGCAAGGCTATTTTTACGTCATTAATTATTCCCTACAAGAGAGAGAGTTATGTCTTTTAGAAATGAAAAGCCTTTTTGGTAAGGATCTAACCAGGAAATACTTTTTTTCTCCCAGAAACATTGACCCTTCGCGAAGTCCTTTTATCAAACTAAGAATATCTCTTCTGTATACTGCCTCTTCTTTGGAAGAGTTAGTGCAGTAT
>JAENWI010000410.1 GCA_016650115.1 Peptostreptococcaceae bacterium
CATCTATTGCCACCCCGGAGAATGGAACGCAAAGAAAGGCGTAATCAAAGCAGGAAGGGACAACAACCGCCTTACGCAGTTTCGCAGGCGTATGGAGCAAACGTATGAGCATATTCTTAAAGAACAGGGAGTGGTCAGCAGTGAACTGCTTAAAAACACGATTGCCGGGGTAAACTCCGTATCGGCTTACCTGCTTGAGGCAGGCGAAACGGAGCGGGAACGGCTGAGAATCCGTTCGCTGGAAATCAATTCCACTTCCACATACAGGCAGTCCAAAACCACACAGGCCAACCTCCGTGAGTTTATCCATTCCCGGGGAATGGAAGACATAGCCTTTTCGGATATTACCGAAGAGTTCGGCGAATCTTTCAAAATCTTTTTGAAAAGGGATTTGGGTTATAAAACCGGGCATATCAATCATTGCCTGTGCTGGCTCAACCGCCTTAGCTACATTGCCGTTGACCAGGAGGTATTAAGGAGCAACCCGCTTGAAGACGTTGCATACGAAAAGAAGGAACCGCCCAAAATCAGGCATATCAGCCGGAACGAATTAAAACAGATTATGGAAACCCCGATGCACGAGCCAATGCTGGAACTGGCACGCAGGGCGTTTGTATTTTCCTGCTTTACCGCGCTTGCCTATGTGGATGTGTACCTGCTTTACCCGCGTCATATCGGGAAAACGGCAGAAGGCAGGCTCTATATTCGCACCAAACGGGCTAAAACAAATGTGGAAGCATTTATTCCCCTGCATCCGGTGGCAGAACAGGTTTTGCTTCTTTACAATACAAGCGATGACAGTAAACCTGTATTTCCGCTCCCAAAGCGGGATGTGATTTGGCATGAGGTTCGACAGATAGGCGTTTCAACAGGGCTTAATGAAAACCTTTCCTACCATATGGCCAGGCACTCATGCGGGACTTTGATGCTTTCGGCAGGTATTCCCATCGAGAGTATCAGCAAAATGATGGGGCACACCAATATTTCCAGCACACAGGTTTATGCCAAAGTAACAGACGATAAAATATCGGAAGATATGGACAGGCTAATGGAACGCAGGAAAATGAAGGGGAAAAACAAAAAGAAAGCGGACGGGAAACCGGAAGGTTTCGGAAGCCGCGGTAGCAATACCTCTCTCAACTGACAATAATTTTCGCTTACTAATTGTGTCATTTAACGACGGCAAGCTATTCCAATCAAAAGCCTGCCGTTTTTTACAGCCCTTTTTCAACTGAATACAAAAATAACGGAAGGGAATAAAACGACAACCTCAAGCCCTGCGGGTTTTCTTCGGGAATCTCCACCCTTCGGGTAGTATTCCCTCGAAAAAGGTTGTCTTATTTATTCTCCTTTTGTTTTAGGGTGTTTATCAGTCTGAAAAAGGGAGAAAACAATCAAAGGG
>JAENWI010000198.1 GCA_016650115.1 Peptostreptococcaceae bacterium
TCTTGGCGCATACACGACATTTTCAACTTTTATGTATGAAGGTTTCAATTTATTCAAGGAAGATGAAAAGAAGAATGCAGTTACTTATATAATTGGAACCTTTATAATTGGCATTATTGGGTTTATAATAGGGATAGAAATCGTAAAATACTCTGGTTTTTAAGCTTAGAGAAATTGGAATGGCTGGTGTTACTGTTACCAGGGGAATTGAAGGGTTTGGTCATTGTAGCGGATGTCAACGTGGTTAAATATGGCAGGATGATGGTTTAAGTATCTCTTAAAATCAAAGGAGGAATTATCATGTTAAGAACGATCAGAAAAATTGTTACAGGCAGCACACAATATGATGGAGCCGGTGTCAAACTTGTTCGTGTAATAGGCCGTCCCACTGTGGATGATTTTGATCCATTTTTGATGCTAGATGCTTTTGATTCTGATGATCCAATCGATTACATTAAAGGCTTCCCATGGCATCCTCATCGTGGTATTGAAACTATAACCTATTTAATAAATGGGGATATTGAACATGGTGACAGTCTGGGTAATAAAGGCAGTATTTTGGATGGATGCTGCCAGTGGATGACTGCAGGAAGCGGTATATTGCATCAGGAGATGCCAAAAGCCGCAGAACGCATGCTGGGTGTTCAACTATGGCTGAATCTGCCAAAAAAAGATAAAATGACAACACCTCAATATCGAGACATCAAAGCAGAGATGATTCCGAGGATAAAGGAAGATGGATGTGAAATAGGTATTATATCAGGTCGTTACAAAGATACACCTGGGCCGGTTTCGGGCGATTACATAAAGACGTTGTTTTTAGATATTCGTCTGGAGGCTCATGCAGAATGGAAATTGAAAGTTGGCAAGGATGATACCTTGTTTGTATATATCATTGAAGGAGAAGCGTATTTTGAACCTGACAGTATTGATTTACAAGTATACCGAAGAGCACTTCTATTTAATGAAGGGGAAGAATTTTATATAAAAGCCTCAGATCATGGGATTCGTTTTCTACTTTTTTCTGCGAAACCACTTAATGAGCCGGTTGCATGGGGAGGCCCGATTGTTATGAATACAAAGCAGGAACTGGATCTGGCTTTTGAAGAAATTAACAATGGCACTTTTATTATGAAAGGATAGGTACTGATATGCCATTTAAGATTGTCAGAAATGATATTACAAAAATGCCTGTTGATGTAATAGTCAATGCTGCAAACACTTCCCTTAAAAAAGGCGGTGGGGTTTGCGGAGCTATCTTTAACGCGGCGGGTGCGGAGGAGCTGCAGGCGGAGTGTGATTTGACTGGAGGCTGTAAAACAGGTGATGCGGTAGTAACAAAAGGTTATAAGCTGCCGGCAAAATATATTATTCATACGGCCGGCCCAATATGGGAGGATGGAAAGCATAAAGAAAAAGAACTGTTATACAGCTGTTATCAAAATTCGCTTAAGACTGCAATGGAAAAGGGGTGTAAATCTATAGCCTTTCCTCTTATTGCTTCTGGGATATATGGCTATCCTAAAGAGGAAGCTTTAAAAGTAGCAGTATCATCCATTCATTCGTGGTCCAAGAAATATAGAAAATAATAATTGCTATATTAAGGAAAGCAGGCTGGATTATGACAAATCCCTATCTGCAGAATCCTGCATCTCAGTTGATGTAACGATAAAAGGTAAAAAAAGCCTTGAACAAATGTTTTCCAGACTTGAAGAATCGTTTTCTGAAATGCTGCTGAGACTCATTGATGAAAAGAAGATGACAGATGTTCAGGCTTACATGAAAGCAAACGTTGATAGAAAACTTTTCTCAAAAATACGCAGTAATAAGGATTATACACCAAGTAAAATTACAGCTATCGCCTTTGCCATTGCGCTGGAGCTTGATCAGCAAAATAGTGATAAACTGCTTGGAAAAGCTGGATATGCATTGTCTCGATGCAATAAGTTCGACCTGATAATCGAATATTTTATCGAACAAAAAATATATGATATTTTTCTTATAAATGAAACTCTTTTCGCTTTTGATCAAGTGCTGATCGGGGCTTAATTGTCGCTTATAAAGCGACCTGAAGCTTAGAAGTAAATGTTATTCTTTATTCATAAAAGATAATATCTCAAAAAACGTATGAAACGAGGAGAACAACATGATGAAGAATAAAATGAAAAACAACTTAACAGAACTTGTATTTATTTTAGACAGAAGCGGATCCATGGCGGGCCTGGAGGATGATACTATAGGAGGCTACAACTCAGTGATTGACAGGCAAAAAAAAGAATCTGGAGAGGCATTGGTCACCACTGTATTATTCGATGATCAGGTTGAAATTTTACACGACAGAGTAAATATTAAGGAACTCTCTGCAATATCTGAACAGGATTATTTTGTCCGAGGGTCAACGGCTTTACTTGATGCAGTTGGAAAAACGATTAAAAAAATTGTAAGAACTGAAAGGCAGACAAGTGATGATTTAAGAGCAGATAAAGTGATGTTTGTTATAATAACAGATGGAATGGAAAATGCAAGCAGGGAGTATAATTTCGAAAAGGTGAAAACGATGATTCAGCATGAAAAGGAAAAATACGGGTGGGAATTTGTATTTCTTGGAGCTAACATTGATGCGGTTTCTGCAGCGTCGGATATTGGAATTTCAAGTAACCGGGCGGCAAGCTATAACCCGGATAAAAAGGGAACAAAGCTTAATTATGATGCGATAAATTCCGTTGTCAGTGAGCTGAGAACCAACAATAATGTTAGTGAAGGATGGAAAGCTTATATAGATGAAGACTATAAAACAAGAGGTAAAGAGAAAAAGTCATAATCCGACAGATCTAAAAAAACTTTTTGGTGATAAATGGGGCTGACAGCAGAAGAACTCCCACAATAATTATAAAAATACCCTTTGTGAAATAAGGGTAGACAATCAGAATTAATCCGGATATAAGAAAATGAAAATCAGACTGCTTTTTACCATACACAAAATAGCCAAGACCGATTGAACTAA
>JAENWI010000288.1 GCA_016650115.1 Peptostreptococcaceae bacterium
AATACTCTCATTGCGTTGAAAACTGCAATCAATGTTACACCAACGTCTGCAAATACGGCTTCCCACATTGTTGCTAAGCCCCCAGCACCTAATGCCAGCACAACACCTTTTACAACAAACGCGAAGATAATATTTTGCCATACAATACTTTTTGTTCTTTTTGAAATTTTTATAGCGCTGACTATTTTAGAAGGTTCATCCGTCATAATAACGATATCTGCCGCTTCAATTGCTGCATCGGATCCCAATCCGCCCATGGCGATACCCACATCTGCTCTCGTTAGTACAGGCGCATCATTTATCCCATCTCCTACGAATATCAGCTTGCCTTTTGTTGTTTTCTGCAGTTCAAGCATTTCCAGTTTTTCAACTTTTTGATGAGGCAGCAATTCCGAATAAACCTCATCAAGACCCAGCTGTGCACCAATCTTGTCCCCAACTGCTTTAATATCTCCAGTAAGCATAACAATTTTTCTGACGCCCAATTCCCTAAGTTGTTTGATCGCTCGTTCCGAATCTTCCTTTACTTCATCAGATATAACAATGTATCCCAGATATTCACTGTCCGCAGCAATATAGACGATGGTACCTAAATCTGCAGCCGCAATGAATTCAATATTTTCCTTATTCATAAGTTTATAATTTCCAGCTAAAACTTCTTTACCTTTAAACTTGACTTTTGTTCCATGCCCAGATATTTCTTCATATCCTTCAATTAGCGTACTGTCTATTTCACCATATTCTTTTACGATTGAAACAGCAATAGGATGCGTTGAATACGTTTCAGCATAGGCTGCCATTTCCAATAAATCTGTTGAGGGTGTATTTCCTACACTATAAATTTTAGTTACTTTAAAAGCGCCTTTTGTTAGGGTTCCTGTCTTATCAAAAACTATTGTATCCACGTTGTTCAACGCTTCAAGATAATTGCTGCCTTTCATCAGGATACCTCTTTTAGATGCCCCTCCGATACCACCAAAAAATCCAAGAGGAATAGAGATTACCAATGCGCATGGGCAGGAAATTACAAGAAACACTAAAGCCCTGTAAATCCAATCTGAAAATAACGCTCCTGGTATAACTAATGGCGGAACTAGTGCAAGCATGAAGGAAACAAATACTACTCCAGGCGTATAATACCTAGCGAATTTAGTGATGAAGTTTTCAGTAGGTGCCTTTTTGCTACTGGCATTTTGAACAAGGTCCAAAATCTTTGAAACCGTTGATTCCCCAAATTCCTTTGTTACTTCAACTGTAAGAATACCATTTATGTTAACTGTTCCAGACAATACCTCTGAACCAGGTTCGACTTCTCTTGGTAAGGATTCCCCTGTTATAGCGGAAGTGTCGAGCATGGAGACGCCTTCAATGACTTTCCCATCAAGCGGAACTTTTTCTCCTGGTTTTATTAGGAGAAATTCGCCAATCTTAACCTGCTCAGGTGATACTTTTTCATATCCTTCACTGGTTTTAACATTCGCGTAATCAGGTCTGATATCCATTAACGCAGTAATTGAACGCCTTGAATGATTCACGGCAAGATCCTGAAAGAATTCCCCGATCTGATAAAACAGCATTACCGCAACAGCTTCAGGAAACTGCTGAATAGCAAAAGCCCCAATTGTTGCAATGCACATCAGAAAATTCTCGTCAAACACTTGTCCATTGAAAATATTTTTAATCGCCTTTAGAACAATTTCCCCGCCAATGAAAAGATAACTGGTTAAAAACAGCCCTAATTCAAGATAAAAAGTGAAATCAAATACAAGCGCAATCACAAACAAAACAGTTCCAATACCTAAACGCACTAATTCAGTTTTATTGATTCTATCATCATTCCCCTTCCCCATTTCAGGCAATTCCTGGTCAACAATTTCCAGCCCTGATTCAATTCGCACGGCAAGCGCTGATGCTTCTGAAACTATTCTCTCTAAATCTCTTTTATTTTCAACTTCAATCATTAATTTTTTTGAGACAAAATCAACTGATGCAAATTTGACGCCATTAATATTTCTCACGGTTTTTTCAATTTTCGCAGCACAATTTGCACAATCCAA
>JAENWI010000348.1 GCA_016650115.1 Peptostreptococcaceae bacterium
AAAAAAATAAGCGGGCAAAAGCCCGCAGTTTAATTATTTATTTAAAAAAGACTTTAAAAGTTCTTCGACCAAATCATCTCTCTCAATATGTCTTATTAGATTTCTTGCATTATTATGTCCTGTAATATAAGATGGATCACCAGAAAGAATATACCCAACCATTTGATCTATTGAATTATAACCCTTTTCTTCCAGTGCGTTGTATACCGTCTTAAGGATTTCATCCGTTGTTGCTTGTGTTGCCTTTTCCTGACTGTTAAACAGTATTGTGTTTCTATCCATAATCTTCTCACCTTCCCTTACGCTTATTATACACAAGAAACACTTAAAATTACAATACTAAATCGTTAATGTAATATTGTTGTAATATTCGCAGTGATTTCACTTCATTAGTCCTTCAGCAACTTTAAACGCATCCTTGATTTTACCGGAATCTTTAGCACCAGCCTGCGCCATATCAGCTTTCCCGCCGCCACCACCGCCGGCAGCTGCCGCAATTTGTTTAATCATATTACCTGCGTGATATCCTTTGTCAAATAAATCATCGGTAACAGAAACCATAAACGTTACTTTCCCTTCATTTTCTGTGGAAAACACTATTACAAGACTTTTGTTATCGGATTTCAATTCATCAGAAATTGTTCTTAAATCATTAATACTATACTCTGTAAATGATTTGGTAATCAGTTTGACACCATTAAATTCTTTTGCTTCCTTTATAATTTCTTCTTTTGAAGAGCTTATTTCTTTCAATTTAAATTCTTCAAGTTCTTTTTTTGCAGATTTATAGTCTTCATTCAAAAAAGCTATTTTATGCAGCAGACCTGACACATTGGTTTTTAAAATTTCCGAAGCCTGATTGATGGTATCTTCCTCATCATCAAGTTTTTTCAATATATTCAAACCTGTTATTGCCTCTATCCTTCTGACACCTGCAGCAACTCCAGCTTCGCTTAGTATTTTAAACGCGCCGATTTGTCCTATATTATTCACATGAGTACCCCCACAAAGTTCTTTACTATAATCATCAATTGAAACTACCCTGACTACGTCTCCATACTTTTCTCCGAAAAGTGCAGTTGCACCCTTCTGAGAAGCCTCTTTAACAGACATTTCCTCTGTAGAAACCGGTAAAAAATGCAAAATCTTATCATTCACAATCTCTTCAATTTGTTTCAATTTATCTTTTGGGATAGACTCAAAATGCGAAAAATCGAATCTCAAGCTATAAGCCGTAACGCTTGACCCCGCTTGATTAACATGATCTCCAATAACATGCCTTAATGCTTTATGTAACAAATGTGTAGCTGTATGGTTTCTGGCTGTATTGTTTCTATTCACTATAGAAATCATTGCAGTCACCTCTTCATTAATATTCAATTGGCCCTTCTGTACCTTTACTTTATGACCAATTGCCTTTTGTATTTTAACGACTTCCAAGACTTCTGCCTTAAACTCATTGTTATAAATAAAGCCTTTGTCTGATGCCTGCCCGCCACTTTCTGCATAAAAAGGTGTATTATTCAGAACAACTATGCCGATATCTCCTTCTTTCAGAGAAGACAAAGACATTTTGTTATGGAATATCCCCGTGACTGTTCCAGTGTCGGTAACCTTTGAATACCCTGTGAAAACAGAATTACCTTCAAATACTAACTCGCTTTCATCTTCTGCCCAGCCT
>JAENWI010000101.1 GCA_016650115.1 Peptostreptococcaceae bacterium
CCGGTTGCAACCAGTTCCAGCACATCCCTGGCCAGTCATTTTCAATGTTGATTCAACTGGACTTGGAACAACTTTTACCAGAAAATCCCTAGGTGAAATTTCCGAATCTCCAACTTTCATCATTTTAGTTGCGCTATCCATACCGATGGATTCAAGGTTCTTAAGCATTACTCTTAATTCTCTCTGTACTCCATATTTAAAGGTTACTCTGTTGCAATCAATGACTCTTGGAACCAAAAGCACTTCTTCATGTTCCACACTGAGAAACCAAATTTTCCGTCTGCACCGACATAGTCATCTCCATCTCTTACGTTTACCTGATCAATTGTATCGAATAAATGCTTGTCGGCAAATCTTGCAAAACAGTCTGCCATTCCAGACTCAACTCCAGAACCAACAATTGCCATATTTCCGGCAACTTTCCAGCCTTCACGCTTGTCAAATTGGTAATCCCCCAGTTTAATCCCGCATTGTTCATAAGGTTTTTCTTTATTTCTGTAAGAAAGTGTCCTCGCACAGTCTAAATAACCAACCCCTACTTCTAAACAGGTATCAAAGATATTTTTATTGAACAAAGGCTCCACTGCATTCATTGCAAAGGTAATTCCATGCTTTTTAAAAACCTCTTTTATTTTAGCTGAATCTGTTGCATCTATTTTTTCAGCAACGAACCTAGAGTCATTGCATTCCGCTGCAACAATCTTTGCTTTGTCTAAATCATAATCTGATATAACTATTTTTCTGCTAATTTGCCGTTATTTTTTTGTCGATTAGTATTAATTCGGCGCTAAGGCCCTTCAGCGTTGACCTTATATTGATTGCTTCCGTTGTGGCAATCGCCCTGAATTCTATGGACGGGAATGCTCCCCAACTGTTAATCGTGGCATCTCTTATCGTTGACAATCCTGATTCTTCAAGCCTTTCATGGAATGCAATCAAGGCATTCTCTCTTGTCAGTTTATAACGGCTTACTTTGTACTCTCCTGAAACGCCAAATATTCTTACCAGGAATTCAGCTTCCTCCTCAAATTTTTTTGCTATTTCCAGAACACGTTCCCGCTGACCATTCTGCAATATGTCTTTTTTCATTTTATCATTAATGTTATATAAAAGGATACTAATATGCTCTGGTTTTGATTCAATGACGGAGATAGCGCTGACCGTATAATTGCCTCCTGTCAATAAAACATTCTCTTTCAATCCCTTAAACAAATTATAAGGTCTGGAGACAGGTTTCATCGCATCCATTTGCATCAGTTCATCCATAAGTGCCGCTGTTTTATATTCTCCCCCTTTAAATTCCTCAATAGTGATATCAAGTATAATGGGTTCTAGTCTTTTACTCTTTAAATAGTCGCTGTAAACTCCTTTTACCTGGCTTCTTATTGCATCTTCTATCTCTAACGGCATGCACCAGACATATTTGGCTTTTATTTCCCTGCTGCTCACCCGATCTGTAAACTTTTTCCTGTATTCCATCGGATGCATGCCAAACCATGTCTTAAAATGTTTAATATAATATCTTACAGCGGAAAATCCCATTTCTTCTGATATTGCACCAATTTTTTTGTTAGTTCCTAGTACAAGAATTTCAGATTCTTCAACTCTTATAAAACTAAGCAAATCTTGAAAATTCAGTCCCGACGCTTCCTTTATAACATGTGACAGATAATAAATGCTCAGATGTTCCATATTCGCTATTTCATTCAATGTAAGCTTTCTTGTGAAGTTTTCATACATATAATCTGTAATTCTATTCATTCTTACGGCAAGAATTTTATTCCCTTTGTTTTTGTCACTATTAATGAATTTTCCATCTTCCATTAAAAAATACTGAAAATCCGAAAACAGCGCCGCGAATAAATTATGAGCCGTTTCAATCACTTTATGTTCATAACCATATCCCTTTTGTAATACTTCCATCATTATTGTTGCCAGAAGGTTTCTAAGTATTTCCAGGCTTTCATCCTCTGGGTCATGCATATCCGTAACAAAAAAACTATATTTCAGATTTTTATAGTATTTAGAAAAACATTCCAGGTCAAGCTGAAGCATCATAACCATGTTGTCTTCACTGGTTTTCGCAAAACTATGAATTTCTCTGGCATTTAATATAAAAATATCTCCCTGCTTTAATTTATAATTATAATATCCGTTTTTCAATCCTATTGTCCCTTGTAAAACGTAAACCACTTCCATGTCGTCATGAAAGTGAATGGGATATTCGTCTATATGCGCAACGACAACATTAACCGGGAGTTCTTCCTTATAAATATTTTTTTCTTTTAGCATTAATTTGTCCTCCTTATTATTATTAAAATCAGTTCTCGTCGGCAAACATTATGTCAATCTTTGTTCTTGTGTTGTAAAATTTTTTCAACAGGGTAAAAAGTCCTCATTTTTAAGGGTTCAAACAATTTTCCACACAAGTTATAAAATTGTATACAATCTTATCCACCTATACCTGTGGATAAAGTCATAACGTTGCATCCCTTTGTTTTCAACAGTATCCTCGGTTTTACAATAGTTAACCAACAGACTTATCCACAGGTTGTTCCTTATTTATTTTTACCCTTAGGATAGGCCATTATAACCATTTTTTTACATTACACTTTTATTTAGTTATTTCAAGATTAGACAAATTCCTTGCAATTACTCGTTCATTCATAACTTGCATTATTTATGCCAAATTCAGGTTTTTATACAGTGTTAATTTTAACCGCAAACTAGTACTTTTTTTTATTATATAACAAATCAAATATTTTGTGTTATAATATTTTCATTATATTAAAGGAGCTATACTTATGAATACAATTAAATTGTTTCAAGAAGATGTGTACATAAAGAAATTTACAGCAACAGTTATTAATAAGGATATCGAAGATGGAAAAAGTGTAATCATATTGGACAGAACGGCATTCTTCCCTGCGGGCGGTGGCCAAAGCAGTGATTTCGGCACAATCAACGGGCTCTCCGTTTTAGATGTTTTTGAAAAAAATGGTGTTATTTCTCATATAATTTCCGGCTCAGCTGATTTTAATACAGATGAAATGGTAACCTGCGAAATAGACTGGCCTCACAGATTTAAGAATATGCAAAGGCACTGTGGAGAGCACATTCTATCTGGAATGTTTTTCAGAGAATATGGTGGAGTAAACAGAGGCTTTCATATGGGCAAAGAATATATGACCATTGATATCAGCCTTGAAGAGAATTCTAATTTCACTGAAATAACGTGGGCGATGGCTAAAAATATAGAGAATTTATCGAACAGTATCATATGGAAAAATGCACCTGTAATAACAAGGTTCTTCGAAAATCGGGAAGAGGCAGAAAAGTTACCGCTACGCAAAGCCTTGGCTGTTGATGATGACATCGCAATTGTGTGCGTTGGCAATATTGAAAACCCTTCAGATTGTGTTGCCTGTTGTGGTACACATCCTGCTTTTGCAGGTGAGGTTGGTTTAATCAAAATTCTCAAAGTTGAAATCAATAAGGGAATGTATAGAATACATTTTAAGGCTGGGGAAGAGGCTTTGTTAGATTATCAGGAGAAACACGAAATCATAGCAAAATTAAACAGCAGATACTCTGCGAATACTTTTGATCTTTTGGAAAAGGTTTTCATACAAGAAGAAAAAAATAAAGCATACAGGGCCCAGCTAAACACTTTCAGACAATTACTGCTTAAAGAAAGGGTAATGGAAACCGAGGCTGCTTTAGTCTCCTCAGACGGTATCGCCGTTGTAAGTTTCGAGGCTCTCAAGGTTGATGATCTTTTACAGATTGGGCGTTCGGTTACAGACGAAATTTCTAAGCTTCTTCTAATTATTTCTTATGAAGAGTCCACAATTCTATTTTTCTCCGATGGGAAGACTGTCGACTGCGGCAAACTTGTCAAAGAAACCGCTCACATATATAACGGAAAAGGCGGTGGAAACAACAATCAGGCCAGGGCTATATTACCAAAGCCTGAAAACATACCTACCTATATTGATTTAATCCAAAAGCATTTGAGGTAAATACAGTCATATGAATAAAGCTCCCTTTGCCAGTATTTTATATGTTCCGCCCACTTTAATTTTTTTCGGGTTATCGCAATCAAGAATAGTTAGTATTTTCGAAGGTCTGCCCATGCTTTCCCCTTGTAGGAATGTACTTGTATCGCCTTTTTTTATTATATTCTGTTTGTAAAGGTAATAAGTTAGCGCGCCATTAGATGTTCCAGTCGCCGCTTCTTCATTAATTCCGTAAAGAGGTGCAAAATTTCTGCAATAAGCCCTTATTCCAGGTTCCTCCGATAGCGCAAATGCGTGAACACCTACAACCTTAAGCTTTTCCGAAAGCTTTGACAGAGCATCAAAGTCAGGCTTCATTCTCATTAATGCTTCTTTTGTTTTTATATGGAGCATAATATCAGGCAATCCAGTTGAAACCAGTTTAGGTTCAAATCCAATATCTTCTGTTTTAATGCCCAGGACTCTTGCCAGTTCTTCAACATCCTTAACCGGATTCAACTCAGCCGCCTTACCCATATCCATAAAAACGGTCGCTTCGTTCATTTCAGCATCCAGTTCTACTTCAAGCTTTCCAGCCTTAGTTATCAGTTCATATATTTGTCCTTTATAAATTGTACCCGCATCAAGCAGTGCACCAAAAGAACCAATTGTTGCGTGTCCGCAAAGGTCCACCTCTTCAACCGGGGTAAAGTATCTAACATTAAACGCTTTTGCGCTGACTTGTTTTATAAAGGCTGTCTCGGAATACCTTAATTCAGCCGCTGTCTTTATCATGATTTCTTCCGTCGGGAAGTCTGTTCCTTCTTCTAGGATCACCACTCCGGCAGGGTTCCCACCAAATATTTCCTCAGCAAATGCATCAACAATATAGAATTTCATTAGATCATTTCCTTCAAATCAGGGCTGATAATCAGCTTGGTTCCTGTTGCTGCCTGCACCTGTTCAACTGTAAAATCAGGATGTACTTCAGTCAGAACAATTCCTTCCTTAGTTACTTCCATAACGCCCATTTCCGTAATAATCATGTCTACTACGCCAACCGCGGTGTAAGGCAGCCTGCATTCGTCGAATATTTTATGTGCGCCTTTTTGTGTATGCTGCATGGCAATGATGACTTTTTTGGCACCTACCACCAAATCCATGGCTCCGCCCATTCCCGGCACCATCTTGCCTGGCACAATCCAGCTGGCAACATTTCCATGGCAATCCACTTCAAGTGCACCAAGTACCGTAGCATCTACGTGCCCTCCGCGAATGATGCCGAATGATGTTGCACTGTCAAAGTACATAGCTCCAGGATTTACTGTTACATATTGGGCTCCTGCATTAATCACGTCCACATCTTCTTTTCCCTTTTCCGCTGCTGGTCCCATTCCCATGATTCCATTTTCTGACTGAAGAATAATATCCACCCCTTCAGGGATAAAATTAGCTACCATGGTAGGAAGACCTATCCCCAGATTAACAACGTCTCCATCTTGTAATTCTTTTGCAACTCTTGCTGCAATGATTTCTTTTATATCTGCCATTGTTCTTCTCCTCCCACGATTGCATCGATGAATATTCCCGAAGTTACAACGTTATTAGGATCGATCTGTCCTATTTCTACAACCTCACAGGTCCCCACGATTACATAGTCTGCAGCTGTTGCCATCATCGGATTAAAGGTTCTTGTTGTTCCGTTATAAGTGGTATTTCCAAATTTGTCAGTTACCGTTCCCCTAAGAAGCGCGTGGTCTGCTCGCAAAGGTCTTTCAAGAAGATAATCCTTTCCATCAACATTGATGACCTGTTTGTTTTCCGCAACGATGGTTCCTACTCCTGTTGGTGTCAGAAACCCACCAAGCCCTGCGCCGCC
>JAENWI010000028.1 GCA_016650115.1 Peptostreptococcaceae bacterium
ATTTCCACCCATCACGTTGATGTGGCAGAAGAAATCGTTGATTGCAGAGAATGTGACGTGCTGTTTCCTTTAATTAATTTTAAAAGTCTAGGCATCAGAAATGGTGGTCTTACAGGAACAAAAGAAGCGATGGCTTCTGCAATAAAAAAGGCTGCTGATACAGGAATGGGCGTATTTGTAATGAAAGCATTTGGTGGCGGGAATTTAACAGGACACTATATGGAAGCATTAGATTACGTTTACGGGCTTGAAGGAATTTGCTCAACCATGATTGGTTTTGGGGCTACAAAAGAAGTGGATGATATTATTAATTATCTAGCTGGGAAGCTGGAATCCAATTATATTCCTGACATAAAGCACAAAAAAATTAATATAGATCAGGGAGACTGTGAAGCCTGCTATGCCTGCATCGAAAAGTGCCCGAATCATGCTATTTTCATAAATGCTAAAGGGCTGGCTCAGGTAAACCACGATAAATGTCTGACCTGTGGCTATTGCGCACCTGTTTGCCCTGTCAGAGCAATTATAATGTTTTAGAAAGGTAATCTATCATTGCAACACTTTCAACGTATATGGCTTTCAAAAACGCGTTCTCAATGATGTCACCAACTGTCAATATTCCATGGTTTTTCAACAGACACACATCAACATGCTTGATTACTTTTGAAACAGCATCAGCAAGTTCTTCAGTCCCGTGTTCAAAATAAGGGACAATTTCCATATCTTTTCCGTAAAAATACGCTTCAGAAGTAACAGGTTCAATTTTTATTCCCTTCACTGCAAAAGCTGTCGCATAGGGAGAATGGGTGTGAACAATGGCATTTACATCTGGTCTCTTTAAGTAAACCTTCAAGTGCATCGACAATTCAATAGAAGGTTTTCTAAGATTAGTATTTTCTCTGACATTTCCCTTTAAATCCGAAATGACAATATCGTCAACGGTTAAATCTGATCTGTAAAATCCAGAAGGGGTAATGTATACAAGCCCGGTAGAACGGTCTAAAATACTGAAATTTCCCGATTTATGTTTACAAAGTCCTTCATTTTCCGCTCTCTGAGCATATTTGATAAGGTCTTTCACTATTACAATATTCATCATACAATAAAACCTCCTCCTATTACCAAATTTTCCTGATAAAACACAACTGACTGCCCTGGGGTTATCGCTCTTTGCATTTCCTCAAAATTGGTTTCAATGAATCCATTTTCTAGAATATTTAAAGTTGCAGCCATGGGTCTGGCTGCATATCTTATTTTAGCGGTTACGTGGGCATTATTATAAATCTCAGGGCTTTTTCCTTCCGGAAAAACAAAAACATTATCTTTTGAAGTCACCATTTTTCTAAAAAGATCTTTATTATCACCTAAGGTTACCGTATTATTATTATGGTTAACCTCCGAAACAAAAACCGGCTTGCCAAAAGTAATTCCTAACCCTTTTCTTTGCCCAATGGTATAATTTACAAGACCACTGTGCTTTCCTAAATAATTGCCATTCTTATTTATAAAATTTCCTGGTTGTGATTCGTATCCCCTGCTTTTTATATAATTCATATAGTTTTCACCTTTAGAAATAAAACATATTTCCTGGCTATCTTTTTGTTCCGAATTACTTATTTCCTCCGTTCTTACAAGATTCCTGGTTTCTTCCTTATCTGATATATGATCTAATGGCAGTAGTAATCTTGAAAGGATCTCCTTTTCCAGACGATAAAGCATATAAGACTGGTCTTTTTCAATGTTTTCGGCCTGCTTAATATAATAGCATCCATTATTTTCATTGAAATAAACACCGGCATAGTGGCCGGTAGCAATATAATACGCCCCTATTTTGTCGGCTTCTTCGATTAAGGTTTTAAATTTCACGCTTGGGTTGCAAATTACACAAGGGTTTGGTGTTCGTCCTTCAGTATATTCCTTGCAAAAATTATGAATAACAATATCAGTAAATGACTGACTGACATTTTTATACACAAAATTTATTTCAAGCTGCTTAGCTGTGTATTTAGCTGATTCTGAGGCCTTACCTTTTATTTCATTTACATCAAAAAACAATCCTGTTACCTTTAATCCGTCTTTTTTTAACAACAAAGCGGCGGCAGTGCTATCTACACCGCCGCTTAATCCCAGTAAGACTTTGTTTTTATTCAAAGCAACATTCAACATAATTATTCCTCTGTATCACATGTGTCGTTTTCTTCATCATCCTCGTTTGGATCAAAACCTTCTAATCCGGCATATATTTTACCGTTTTTTTGTGCAAAATCATAAATTGCAGCTTTAATTGCGTGATCTGCTAAAACAGAACAGTGAATCTTTACTGCCGGCAAACCTCCAAGCTCATCAATAATTTGTTTGTTTGTGATGGCTAATGCCTGATCAATCGTTTTACCTATAATCATGTCTGTCGCAACGCTGGAAGATGCAATGGCTGAACCGCAGCCAAAAGTTTTAAATTTTGCATCCGTAATGATTTCATCTTGAACTCTGATAGAAATTTGCATCATGTCCCCACATACAGGACTTCCATAAGTGCCAATACCATCTGGATTTTCAAGTTCTCCAATATTATGTGGATTCATAAAGTGATCCATTACTTTATCATTATACATTCCCATTGTTAACTACCAACCTTTCGCTTTTGAAACCGAAGAAATTGCTCTTAATTTAGCAACAACTTCAACCAGTTTTTCTATTACATAATCTATATCTTCTTTTGTTGTAGGATCCCCGATTGTAAATCTGAGTGATCCATGTATCTTCTCAACCGGTACACCAAGACAAGTCAAAACATGTGAAGGTGTTAACGATGCTGAAGAACAGGCTGATCCGGTTGAAACAGAAATCCCTAATAAATCCAGGTACAAAAGCATTGCCTCTCCTTCAATAAATTCAAAAGTTATGTTTGCATTACCAGGATGTCTGAATTCCCTACTGCCGTTCAAAAAAACATCATCAATTTTTTCGAAAACCTGATCAATAAAATAATTTCTAAGTTCTGTTACTTTAGTAATATGATTTTCTGAATTCAATTCTGCAAGCTCAGCAGCTTTGCCAAATCCTACAATTCCTGTCAAATTCTCGGTTCCAGCTCTTTTTTTGTTTTCCTGGGCGCCTCCATGCATAAAATCGGAAATTTTAGTTCCCCTTTTAATATACAATGCACCAATACCTTTTGGTCCATATATTTTATGACCGGATATGGACATTAAATCCACTCCAAGTTCTTTTACGTTGATTTTAACATTCCCCAAAGCCTGAACGGCATCGGTATGAAAAACCACATTTTTGGATTTTGTTATTCTGCATAGTTCTTTTATGTCCTGTATCGTTCCAACTTCATTATTGACATACATTATACTTACAAGAATGGTTTTGTCAGTAATGGCATTTTCTAAATCTTCAGCTCTTACTCTTCCTTCTTTATCTACCGGTAAAAATGTTATTTCATAACCGTTTTTAGCAAGATACTCACAAGAATGCAAAACAGCATGATGCTCAATTCCAGTTGTGATGATATGATTTCCTTTTGATTTTAATGCATCAGCAATACCAATAATCGCCCAGTCATCTGCTTCTGTCCCTGAGGAAGTGAAAAATAATTCATTTTCATCAGCTCCAATTAAAGATGAAACCTTACGTCTGGCTATCATAATAGCTTCTTTAGAAGCAGATCCTTTTGTATATAAACTGGATGGATTCCCGAAATTCTCAGAAAAAAAAGGAATCATCTCCTTTAAAACTTCTTCCTTTACAGGTGTGGTAGCCGCATAGTCTAAATAAACCTGTCTCATATATTCTCCTTTTATTTCAAATTAGTTAAATAACTTTCATTATTATACCAACTTTACCAAATAATTAAACAATATTAGTAAAAATAATTATTTCATTAACAAATTTTGTATTACATTTTCAATAATGCAAATATAAAGAAGCATTCTTAAAGCAGAATGCTTCTTTATATTATATTGATTAATTTTTATTTTTTTTGCGGTTATCATCCTCAATATCTTCAACAAATTCAATGCTTTCTAAATGTCCTTTAAAATGTTCTCTGAATTTTACAAGATACTCTTCTCTTAATATTTTTTGCTCAGCCTTTTCTTCTTCAGTCAGTCCTTCGTTCTTACTTTTTTTTGCAAGTGCATTAATTCTATCCATTTTTTCTTTGATTAACATATTCTTTATTACCTTTCTAACAAACCTGTTAGAAATATTATACTAAAAATTCACTATAATCTCAAGGCAAATTTATAAACCCTTACGTTCAAGTCTCAATTTATCAGCAATAATCGCTATAAATTCACTGTTAGTCGGCTTCCCTATGTCATTATCTCCATTACCGAATATACTTTTAACTGTATCGCTTTTCCCTCTGTTCCATGCAACCTCAATGGCATGGCGAATAGCCCGTTCAACTCTGCTTGAGGTTGTATTGTTTATCTTTGCTATTGCAGGATACAGTTCTTTTGTCACAGCACTTAAAAGGTCCATATCACCTACGACCAGTGTGATGGCATCCCTAAGATACTGATAACCTTTAATATGTGCAGGTACCCCTATTTCATGAATGATGTTTGTAATTTCAATTTCAAGATCCCCTTGTTTGCTTTTATTTGAATTATTAATAATAGTTCTTGCAAAATTCATTTTATTTTCATCAGGTTCAGCTCCTGCAAGCTGATTGATTCTTTTTGTCAGGGTTGTTAAATTAAAAGGTTTTACAACATAATAATCTGCACCTAAATTGATAGCCTTTTGGGTAACCCCTTCCTGCCCTACTGCAGAAAGTACAATAACTTTAGGATATTTTGGAAGATCCATTTCATTAATATTTTCTAAAACTCCCAAACCATCAAGATGCGGCATGACCATATCGAGTATCAGAATATCCGGCTTGTTCTTTTTAACGGCTTCAACAGCACTTATTCCATCATGCACAATAAAAGAAATGTTTATTTTTTCTTGAGTATCAAAATAATCATTTAATATTTCGCAGAAATCCTTGTTGTCGTCAGCTATGCCTACCGTAATACTATTCATAACAGTTTCCTCCTTTATTAATATAATTTATATTCTAAAGATTTTAAGATTATTAGCAATAAATGTTTTGTATTATTGTTATATAAATATTTACAAATTTCGACAAAAAACGATAAACAAAAATGGATTATATGCATATATTATCCTTAAATTTGGCAAAAGTTTTATCGCCGATACCGCTCACATTTTTAATATCTTCAATGATCTGATAACTGCCATGTTCTTCTCTGTATTGGATTATTTTGTCTGCCGTTGAAGGTCCGACACCAGATAATTCCTGAAGTTGCTGACTGTTTGCAGTATTAATATTAATTTTACCGTTATGATCAATTCCTGTTTTTGACTGCAAATTATTTATTGCAGCTGTTTCCAGTTTCTCCCCAACTTTTGGTATATATATTTTATTTTCATCTTCCAGTTTTGCTGCCATGTTTATTCCCGAAACGTCCGCGTCGGCTTTTAGTCCGCCAATCATTTCGATAGCCTGATAAACTCTCATATTTTCTTCTAATTTCAATACTCCCGGGCTATTTACCGCTCCTGAAATATCCACATAAATATAGTTTACATCTTCTATTCCTGCACCTGTTAAAATAACAGCTTCTGCTGTAACAGCTGTAACACCATTTTTTTCAACAACAATTTCTTTTGAAGTATCGTTTCCTAAGCAGATGAAAAGTCCAAATAGTACCAAACAAAAAATAATGAGTATTTTAACTGAATATTCTTTATGATATTTGATGTACTCAAATATTTTAACCTTCACGAAATACCCCCCCAGCATATATAATATAATAGTTATTGATTAGATTATACAGCGGTTATAAATGTAAGTCAATGTTAAAATTGTAATTTTTTGGTAAATGTTATTGCTTCTCTGGTGATTTCCACCTCTGAGCGATCATATTCTATCTGATAATAATCGCCTATTGCCTTAATCAGTAATTCCGGACTTAAATTAGAAACACTGCCAGCATCCAGCTTAGCAAATATAATAAGTTCATCCTCTTTTTTATTTATAGCTAATTCTTTAATCATACTTTTAATATCCAAATCAATAAGTTCTTTCTTCTTATTTAATTTCTGAGAAATAATCTCTGATTGATTTATAAAATTCATAACTTCTATCCCCTGGTTCATGGTATCTTTGAAAGGCAGTTTTATCCTATATTCTGCAAATTCAGTGATAGCTGCCAGGGATTTTCCTTCTGCTTTAATTTCTTTAAATTCAATGATTTTGATACCTTCCGGCATGGCCATATTAAAAGTTTTTATTATATTTTCATCATTAATATTATTCACCGTTTCAAATTCCAGAATTTCCCCACTGCTTTCATAACCAAGAGAAAGCGGCTGTGCCAGCCCCATTTTAGGATGAGGATTATAGCCTTGCGAATATTCCAGTTTTATCCCCATGCGTTTAAAAGTTCTTTTAAACAAACGCATTAAATCAAGATGAGAAATATATTTAATATAGCCTAATTTAGAGAACCTAATAATATATCTATGCATGGCTGCCCCCCATTTCACATTTAACTCTTTTACTTACTCCACAATCCACGCATCCCAGTCTGCAATCATCCGTCAAGGTTTCTACTTTTGCCTTTTCGTTCTCTTTTATTAAAAATTCTTTTAAAACTCCCGAATCAATGTGATCCCATGGAAGAATTTCATCATAATTTCTTTCTCTTGATGCGTAAAAGTTAACATCTGTCCCTGTCATTTCAAATGCTTTCAGCCATAGATCATTATTAAAATGTTCTGACCATCCATCAAAGCTGCAGCCAAGTTTAAAAGCCTCGATAAGCGGTTTTGTAACATTTCTGTCTCCTCTTGCAAATACTGCTTCTAAAATGGTAGTATCCGTTCTGTGATAGGCGAAGGTCACCCCTCTTATGGATTTGAATTTGTCTTTTAGATGCATGTGTTTCTTTCTGAATTCTTTGGCGGTATCCTGTCCATGCCATTGAAAAGGTGTATGTGCTTTTGGAACAAAACTGGAGACACTTATCGTTACATTGAAGCGCCCCCCCTTACGACCATTGATTTTATAGTTTAGGTCTACAACATTCTTTGCTATTTCAACTATTCCATCTAAATCATCCAATGTTTCAGTTGGTAATCCAACCATAAAGTACAGCTTCAGATTTGACCAGCCAAGCTCCAACGCCTGTTCAATTGAACTATAGATGTTTTCTTCTGTAATATTTTTATTTACAACGTTTCTAAGTCTTTGTGATCCTGCCTCAGGAGCAAAGGTTAATCCCGATTTTTTGTAACCCTGTATCTCCTGCAAAACCTTAAATGAAAATGAGTCTAATCTTAAAGACGGAAGAGACAGGGACACGTTATGTTCTTTACACATTTTCATCAAGCTGGTTGCAAGTTCTTCAAACTGAGAGTAATCGCTTGTTGACAAAGATAAAAGAGAAAGTTCCTCATGCCCGGAGTTTTCCAGCATTTTTTTCGCTAACGTTTCTATTGTTTCTTTAGAACGTTCTCTTACCGGTCTGTAAATCATTCCAGCCTGGCAAAACCTGCATCCTCTTGTACATCCTCTGAAAGTTTCAACAACAGATCGGTCATGTATTACTTCAATAAAAGGTACAATAGCATTTTCAGGGAAAAAAGCATCATCAATGTTACTGATGATTGCCTTTTTAATAGAATCCGGAGCTTCTTTATAAAGCTTTTTAATATTTTTGATGGTCCCGTCAGGATTATATTCAGGTTCATAAAAACTCGGAATGTAAATTCCTTCAATATGGCAAAGTTCTTTATATAATTCCTCTTTGTTTTTTCCGCTTTTCTTCCATTCTGCATGTTTTTTGCAAAGAGTAACTATAAGTTCCTCACCGTCTCCAATTACCACAATATCGAAGATATCAGCCAAAGGCTCTGGATTAAAGGCGCAAGGTCCTCCGGCAACAATAATTGGATAATCCTCTCCCCTTTCCTGTTTAGTCAACGGTATACCACCAAGATCAAGCATATTCAATATATTCGTGTAAGACATTTCATATTGAAGTGTAAACCCCACAATATCCAAATCTTTAATTGGAGTTTTGCTTTCAAGGGTAAATAATGGCAATCCACTTTTCCTCATTTCCGCTTCCATATCCAGTGCAGGAGCAAAAATTCTTTCGCAATAAATATCATCCTCTCGATTCAATACGCCATAAAGTATTTGAAGGCCAAGAAATGACATCCCTATTTCGTAGGTGTCTGGAAATGCAAACCCAAATCTTGTTTTTACTTTTTCTAAATTCTTCTTAACTGAGTTGAATTCTCCTCCAATATATCTGGCTGGCTTTTCTACGATTTTAAGAAGCTTATTTAAATTACTGTCAATATTCATTATTCATTACCTTTCTCAATCATTAAATCATCAATATTATTTCCTATCAATTTCTCTATTTTTTTCAACAAAATACCGTTTTCGAGAATTCTTGTTTTGATTATTTCTTCAGCCTTAGGATTGTTTTTAAATTTATTCAGAATATAATCCATTCTTAGCCTTAACCCAACATATTCATCTTCCTTAACCATTCGGTCGCCTAAACATACAATGTCCATCTCACTCAAATTTCTGATATCATTCGTGATTGAATAGTGCATATGATTTTTAATGATATCTGCTTCCCTTTGATAACCCTTTGATTCCGCTATTCTAGCCCCCACTTCTCCATGATTTTCATCTACTCTTGATATATCATGAAGCATGGCAGCACCTTTTACAACTTTCAACGACAAATTGTAACCATGTTTGTTCAATTCTCCTGCAAGGATTTCTGACACTCTGGCAACTTCCATGCAATGAAGTATTACATGCTCTGGTGTTTGATTATTTTCTAAAAGTTCCATTGCATATTCTTTTGTAATATATGACATATTCTCTAATTACCAACCTTTCTAGCCTATTATAACATAAATTTCTAACAATTAAGATACAAATTGGTTTATTGACTGCTATAATAATAAATGTTATATTAAAGTAAATATTAAACAGTGCTATTAAGCTTTTTTACATGTGAAAGGACTAAATGATGACATATTCTGAAATGCTTGATTCAATAATAAAAGACAGTAAACTTTCTCTTAGACAACTGGCATCCAAATGTGGAGATTTAGGACTTAGTATTACTCCCTCTTATATTTCCCAACTAAAAAACAATAAGCTTCCAGCACCAAGCCCTGAAGTATCAATTACTATAGCCAAAGCCTGCAGCAGTAAGCTGCACGCCGCACTTGTTTTTTTAGGATATATGGAAAAAGCCCCAGACATTATAAAGGATTATATGAACACATCAACAAAACTTTACAAACTAATGATTGAAAATTTATGTGATGGTCAGACGAAGGTTCCGCTTACAACTGAAGCGAGAGAATTTATCAATAAATTAGATGTCATATCGGCTTTTGAACTCACTACGAATTATTTAAACGAAGGAAAATTTAATTTAACAAAAGAACTCGCAGAAGAAATGGTTTTGGTTAGCGGTGGTGCTGTTAAAACAAACAATGACATGATCACTACTTTTCTAAATGATTCATCTATGTCACCATCAATACCAATGCACTCATTACTTTATATCATGCCAACAAAATCATCTTTTATTAAAGAAAAGGATATTATTGGGATTTATCCGTATGGTAGGAAAATGGTAACATTAAGGAGAGTTTTTTTCTTAAAAGATCAAGTCCTTTTAATCCCGGAAGATACAACTTATGACATCATTTCAACGAATTCACTGGGTAATATTGATTATTTAGGTAAAGTGGTTTCCTATAAAATTGATTTATAATTTTACAAAACAAAACACCTTGCATGTCAAAAATAATGCAAGGTGTTTTGTTTAAATATTAATAATATTCTTCCATGTATTCAAACTCATAATCTACTATTCTAATGAGATCCCCCTCTTTAAGTCCCATTTCTTTTAAGGTTTCTAATGCTCCTTTATTTTCAATGTACTTATAAAGATATCTTAATGAACCCATATCATTAAAATTGGTTGAATTGAATATTTTTTCAAGTTGTTTGCCTCTGAGAATAAAGACATTCCCATCAGTAAATGCTTTTATATCCCGGTAAGTAGGATCTTCATTATCCTTTTCAAGATCAAAAAACTCATAAGTTTCAGTCTCTGGTTCTAACTTCTGCAACATTTCGGCTGCCTCAGCCAATACTTGGTTCACACCAATATTTATTGGCGCGGAGACTGGAAAAACCTTATATCCTTTGCCCTCAACGTAAGTTTTGAACTCGGTATAAACCGGGTCATTGTCATCAATAATATCCATCTTGTTTGCTACTACAATTTGAGGTTTTTTTATTAATTTTTCACTGTATAACTTAAGTTCATTATTTATTTTATCAAAATCCTCAATCGGTTTTCTTCCTTCTGAACCCGAAATATCTACTACATGTATAAGGACTTTCGTTCTTTCCACATGCTTTAAAAACTCAAGTCCAAGTCCGGCACCTTCATGTGCACCTTCAATAATTCCAGCAATATCTGCCATAACAAAGCTTGTATCAAATATTTCTACAACCCCTAGATTTGGAGATATCGTTGTGAAATGATAGTTGGCAATTTTAGGATTTGCTTTTGTCGAAACTGCTAAGAAGGTTGATTTTCCAACATTTGGGAAACCAACAAGGCCTACATCAGCAATAAGTTTCATTTCAAGCGAAACAGTTCTTTCTTTGCCAATTCCACCTGCTTCTGCAAAGTTAGGTGCTTGTCGTATGGAGTTTTTAAAATGCACATTTCCTTTTCCACCCTTGCCGCCCTTTGCTGCGACAAAACTGTCTCCGTCTTTTATCAGATCTTTCATGACGAGCCCTGTTTCTTCATCAACTACTATAGTTCCAGGCGGAACTTTAATAACAAGATCATCGCCATATTTTCCAAATCTTTTCTTTCTCATACCATTTTGGCCATCTTCTGCTTCATATTTCCTTCTATATTTAAAATCCATAAGGGTTCTTAGGTTTTCATCGGCCATGAATATTACAGCTCCGCCATTTCCACCATCTCCACCGTCAGGGCCTCCTTCTGGTACAAAAGGTTCTCTTCTAAATGAAACGCATCCGTTTCCACCTTTTCCAGATTTAATGACTATCCTGGCTCTATCTACAAACATATTTTTCACCACTCAATTTCTTAAATAATTGAAAAGCCCCTAAACTATAGGGGCTTTTTAAATCAATCATTTATGCTTCTTTTGGATATACACTTACTTGCTTTCTGGTTTTGTCATATCTTTCGAACTTAACATCTCCGTCAATCGTTGCAAATAAAGTATCATCTCCACCAATACCTACGTTGTTACCAGGGTGGAACTTTGTTCCTCTTTGTCTTACTAAGATGCTTCCAGCACTAACATATTGACCATCGCCTCTTTTAACGCCCAAACGTCTTCCTGCACTATCACGACCATTCTTAGAACTTCCAACTCCCTTTTTACTTGCCATAGACTAAACACCTCCTCGCTATCGTAAAATCTATTATTCCGTATATTATTTAGCTGCAGGCTTCTTAGTCGCTGCTTTTTTAACTACGGGTTTATTTGCTGTTACTGCTTTTTTTGCTACTGTTTTCTTTTCAACTGGTGCTTTTGCTGACGCTTTTACAGGAGCTTTCGCTTTCGCTGGAGCTTTTGCTTTTGCTGG